>CAYWBS010000770.1:0-1897 GCA_964456215.1 uncultured Hyphomicrobiaceae bacterium | reverse complement strand
AAAATACGGCGGAACCGGTCTCGGCCTTTCCATCTCAACTCAACTCGTCGAGTTGATGGGCGGTGAGTTGCGCGTCGAAAGCAAAGAAAAGGAAGGATCGAGGTTCTTTTTCGAAATTCCGATAAGCTATCAGCTCGACCCGCGCTATATGCGAAAACAGTTGCGGAGTCTAATTACGGCGCGGATTCTCATTGTCGATGCGTACAGGGAAAGCCGCGAGGCCTTGCAAAAGGGCCTGCGGAGCGCGGGCCTGTGGGTGGAAACGGCATCGGATGCTGGTGAAGCGGTTTCGCTGTTGCGGTCCGAAACCGCTAGCAAAGAACCATTTGACGTCGTCCTGATCGACCAGTTCCTTGCCGACAAAAATTATCGTCATCTGGCGAGGGAGATACGAAACGACAAAGAGATCTCAACGCCACTTCTTCTCGCCCTGACGAACAAACAATTATCGCCCAGTATATTTGATACTGATACGTTCGACGCTCACCTTGAGAAACCGTATCATCTCGATCGGGCGATCGAGACGATGGCCGATGTAAGAAACACCTACTTCGCAAAAAACAGAATGTCCCTTGCGGCCAGCATTGACCTTGCACAAAAGCCGCAGCCCGTTATCCCGCCGGATGCCGCGCAGCAAAGCGAACAAGCTCCGCTGGACGGCATGCGCGTCCTGCTGGCCGAGGATGATCCCGTTAACAGGCTCTACGCTGAAGAATTGCTGACAGAATTTGGATGCCACGTCACAAATGCGACTAACGGCGAGGAAGCCATCGCGCGGATGGGGCAAGCCCGATTCGATGTCATCTTGATGGATTGCATGATGCCGATCATGGACGGCCTGCAGGCGACAAGCGTTCTGCGCCAGAAAATGAGCGAAGGCGTCTTGGTCCGCATACCTATTATCGCGCTTACCGCCAATGCGATGAAGGAGGATAAGAAGAAATGTATCGCCGCTGGTATGGACGACTATATATCAAAGCCGTTTGACGGAGATTCGCTGCTGGCGACTTTGAAAGGTTGGGCCGGCCAGCAAGAGTTTGACGCTAGCGAAAACGAGGCGGCAGACCGCTACTCACCACCCGAACCGAAAGAAAATATAGTGCAACTAAACCGTGAAGAGTCGCGCAGGCTGCCAAAGGAGGCAACACCAACGGCAAAATGTGTACCGCAACCGCAGGTTGGAGCGGAAACGGCCCGTGCGGCCGGATCTGAACACCAAGTCTTAACCATGAAAAACCAAGCGGCCGTTAAAGAAAAGCAGGGCGCTACAAATAATGAGGGGTATGTCACTCCGCCAGTTCCGGCTGCAAGTAAGAATGAACCAGTTGTCGCTAAGGTAGGAATAGAAACGCCTGAAAACGAACGATCTGCCGCGACAGCAAATCGAGCCGTAACTAAAAAAGAGCAGCAAGTCATAATAGAAGCGCGAGCCGAAACCAAAAAAGAACAGATCGCGACAAAGGGACAGATCGCCACAGATGGAGTGAAGGCTGTGACGAAAACCGACGACATAGAAGGGAGCAGCGAGGCGCCTGTGGTAGATTGGGCCATATACAAGAAGACCGAAACGGCCATGAAGAACAGGTTCGAAACGCTTCTTGACGGTTTTCTCGACAACACCACACGTTATGTCGGTGACATTGGACGCGCCCTAGAGCAAGGCGACGCCAAGCTCATTGCTCTCAGAGCCCACACAATCAAGTCTTCAGCGCGCATCATGGGTGCTTTGCAACTGGCGCAGGCCGCCGAGGAATTGGAAGCTCTCTCGAAATCGGCGACCACAAATCTAGCCGATCTTCCCGAGATAAAAGACAATGTCACAGATTTACGGAAACTTTTCGATACAACGCGTTTAACTTTAAGGACGGGCACCACTGCGGGTGCATCTTAGTTAGCT
>CAYWBS010000769.1:0-1897 GCA_964456215.1 uncultured Hyphomicrobiaceae bacterium | reverse complement strand
TTCTTGTATTATTGCTTTATGGATCATCAGTCAGCCTCATCGGCGCTCAGCGCACTCTCACAAGGCCACCGCCGAGAAGTTATGCGGCTCCTCGTCGGAAAAGGGCCGGCCGGCATGACAGCCGGCGCCATTGCCGACGCGATCGGCATCAGGCCGAACGCACTCTCCTTTCATCTGAAGGCGCTGATTCTTGCCGGCCTCGTGCGTTTTCGCCGCGACGGACGATACAAACGCTATGCCGCTGAATTCAGCGCCATGCGTCGTTTGCTGGAATTCCTGGCCAACGACTGTTGCGGAGGTCATCCCGAGATTTGCGGCGACATCGGTCACGCCGCGCTTGAGTATTTCAACAGATCCGACGGGAGGAGAGCAATGACGGACCGGATGTACAACGTGCTGTTTCTTTGTACCGGCAATTCGGCGCGATCGATTATCGCCGAGTGCCTGCTCAATCGCTGGGGACAGCGGCATTTCCGCGCCTTCAGCGCCGGCAGCCAGCCGCGCGGCGAAATCCATCCCTTTGCGCTCGACCTCTTGAGGAACGAGAACCACGACCTATCCGGCCTTCGCTCCAAGTCATGGGAGGAGTTCAGCGTCCCGGGCGCACCGGAATTGGATTTCGTCTTTACCGTTTGCGATCAGGCGGCGAACGAGGTGTGTCCGGTTTGGCCGGGCCAACCGATGACGGCTCATTGGGGCCTGCCGGACCCGGCCCAGGCAGCGGGAAGCGAAGCAGAGAAACGTTACGCCTTTGCCGATACGATGCGGATACTGACACAGCGCATCTCGGTTTTCGTGAGCCTGCCGGTCGATTCTCTGGACAAGCTGACACTGCAGAAACGTCTGAACGAAATCGGTCAGGGTTCAGAGGTCCTCGAAGAACGAAGCGCGTGAGGGCGTGCTCTTGCGCTTGAGTGACTTCTGGCCGCTGCAATCGGTTTCAGCAGTCGCGAACACTCGGCCTCCAATGCTGGCGGGTTTTGATAACGCAGTCGCGTAACTTAACGGGGGCCGGATCAGTCCGCGGCTTCGCCGAGCCGGCGGCCGGCGCCGCCTCGTCCCGTTTCCCGATGACGGCATTCATCCCCGTTGAAGCAGCAGCTCAAGCGCCAATAGTTCGCTTGCGCCATCGTAAATCATGTTCAGGGCCACAAGCGTCACGATCGCCAGGCCCAAATAGTTCAACCAGGCGTACCGGTCGAGCAGCCGCGAAATAAACACCGCCGCCGTGCCCATGAGGGCTATCGATAGCACCAAGCCGGCGGCCATGATCGCAATGTTGTGCCGCCCAGCTCCGGCAACGGCGAGAACGTTATCCAGCGACATGGAAATGTCGGCGATGGTGATCCGGATAATGGCGCTCCAGAAGCCCACCACCGCGACAGACTTTGACCCGGCGCCTTCGACCGCCGGCATCGCGTCGTTCTGTCCCGCATGGATGTCGCGCCAGAGCTTCCACGCCACCCAGAGAAGTAGAAAACCACCGATGAGCAACAGGCCCACGAAGGTCAACAGACTGACGGCGAAAGTCGCGAACAGGATGCGGAATGCTATCGCCAGCAATATCCCGATTGCTACGGCCCTGGCGCGCATATGCGGCGCCACCCGGTTGGCCGCCATGCCGACGACCAAGGCGTTATCGCCTGCCAGGACCAGATCGATGACAACGACGGACACGAACGAGATTAAATCGGCGTAGAGTGTCTCATACGTCATAACATCGATCCGAGGTCCGTATCACCGCGACCCCATCGGGTCCAATCGTTTGCAGCAATGAGCGCTTTTCCGCGCCTGCGCCGCTCGCCTGGGAACATCACAACCGCAACGGCGAGGCGATAAACGCGGCTCAATGCAACAGCACTCATGAGTCACTATAGCATCGGCACCGCCGGCTTAG
>CAYWBS010000768.1:0-1901 GCA_964456215.1 uncultured Hyphomicrobiaceae bacterium | reverse complement strand
TGTGCGAACGGGCCCGCAGCCTGCAGGAGGCCCACATGCGCGCCGGCAAGGCGCGCGCTGCTCGCCGCCGCGTGCGTATTGATTCTGCCGGCATGCGCGGCGGTGACCTCAAGGACAAGTACCGGCGTGACTGATACGTCATGCCTGGCCTTTGAGCCGATTACCTATTCCGGCAAAGACAGCAAGGAAACCATCGAGCAGATCCGCGGCCACAATGCGGCCTGGGACGCCATTTGCGGGGCGGATGGCTGAGCGCGGTACGGCGCTCCGCCGGCCCCGGCGGGTGGGCCGCGCGTCATGCGGATTGTCGACCCTGTATTTTTAAACCCGTTATAACTATCATGCGTCAGCACTGCCTGCTGCCGGCGGCCTATTCATCCCAGGTTCAGACACCGGGTGGTAGGACCGCCACGGTGGAGACTTGTACGCATGGGACGTTGGTTAACAATTCGGGCCGCGGTCTTGGCGGCTTGCGGTCTTTTGACCGTGGGCACGGCAAGCGGCGCCCGCGCGCAGTGCTATGATTGGGCGGAAGCCCGGTTGATTATCGAACGCCAAGGGTTGATCCCGGTACAAGAGATCAGCAGTGCGCTGCGCCGGCGCGGCCAACAGCCCATCCGCCTTGAGTTCTGCAAAAAGGGCGACGACTTCTTCTACGTCATGAACCTGCTCGGTCCCGACGGGCATGTCCGTGAGGTTGACGTGAACGCCAGGACCGCTCTGCAGGGCGGGGCCCTGCCGGGAAACCGGCCCGACAGCTATCTCGCCTCGCCCATTCCCTCCTCTCCATTTTCCGGCCGCACCAAAAAGCGCCACCCCCCCTCCGGCTACAAAAGTTTCCTCCCTGGTTTCTTGCGCTGACGGCAATTCACTTCTCCGTCGGCTCGCCCCTTTCCCCCCCCCTTTTTTCGCACGCCGCCGCCGGGAAAGTTCCCGGCAGTTCCAAATATCGCGCACAGAATCGACGCGCACTCATGCCAATTTGGTTTATAGTTGTTCGATTGCAACAATATGGGAATCGAACATTGCGCCTCTTGGTTATCGAAGACGACAAGGATCTTAATCGGCAATTGGTCTCGGCGCTCAGCGAAGCCGGTTATGCTGTCGATTCCGCCTATGACGGAGAGGAGGGACATTTTCTCGGCGAGACGGAGCCATACGACGCGGTCATTCTGGACCTCGGGCTGCCGAAGATGCTCGGAATAAGCGTATTGGAGCAATGGCGCCGGGATGATCACAATATGCCTGTCCTCATTCTGACGGCACGCGACCGCTGGAGCGACAAGGTCGCGGGAATGGACGCTGGCGCCGATGATTATGTCGCCAAGCCGTTCCACATGGAGGAAGTTCTGGCGCGTGTCCGGGCACTGCTTCGGCGCAGCGCCGGTCACGCATCCAGCGATATCGAATGCGGACCGTTGCGGCTCGACACACGGGCGGCGCGGGTGACCTATAACGGATCGCATATCAGGCTGACTTCCCACGAGTATCGCCTTCTCGCCTATCTCATGCATCATAATGGCCGCGTCGTATCGCGCAGTGAGCTCGTCGAGCACCTTTATGATCAGGATTTCGATCGTGATTCCAACGTGATCGAAGTATTTATCGGACGCCTGCGAAAAAAGACGTCGTCGAACCTTATCCGCACGGTTCGCGGTCTCGGATATTGTCTTGCCGCTGACAATGATCAAACTTAACTCGCTTGCCTTTCGCCTGTTCGCCATTTCAGCGGTTTGGACACTGGGCATTCTTCTGGCGTCGGACATTGTCATCGGCCGTCTTTACCGCGGCGCCGTGGAGGACGTTTTCGACGAGCGGCTGACGGCGCAGCTGACGCTCCTGATCGCCGGCGCCACCGATGGTTCCGAAGGCCAAATCAATTCTCCCGGCCGCGTCGAGGA
>CAYWBS010000767.1:0-1901 GCA_964456215.1 uncultured Hyphomicrobiaceae bacterium | reverse complement strand
TTCCGGCGGCGTCTGGCAGAGTTGGTACAGCTATTTTCCGTGGGAGGACCGGCGCAACGGCAAGCCCGAGATCCTGAGCGCCGTCATAAAGCCGCGCCTCAAGGAATGGGCCGGCCGGGACGATGGCGGCGGCGCGCCGTCGCGGCCGATCGAGCGCAAGGCCCGTATCCGCATTTGCTTCGGCGCCGATGACGCCGGCTGGGACGAAGAAAAAGTCCTGGAGCGCTATGAGCTGCTCTATGAGGCCGGCCTGGTCGCCGAAGCCGTGCGCGACGGACGCCCGGCCGCCGAGGCCTGGAGCAGCCTGCCGGAACTCGGCAAGCCGATGCGCTTCGACCACCGCCGCATTCTGGCGACGGCCATGAGCCGGCTCCGCGGCAAGATAAAATACCGGCCGGTGATTTTCGAGCTGATGCCGGAACGCTTTACGCTGTTCGAGCTGCAAAAGACCGTCGAGGCCATTTCCGGTCACCATTTACATAAGCAGAATTTCCGCCGCCTGGTCGAAAACGCCGGCCTTGTCGAGGAAACCGGCGAAATGCGCACCATGACCGGCGGCCGCCCGGCAAAACTCTTCCGCTTCCGCCCCGATGTTCTGCAGGAACGCCCGGCGCCCGGCGTCCGCGTTACGGCTGGGCGGTCTTGAGGAAATCCTTAAAAGGCATGACTCGTGGTGGAAATACGGCGGATCGAGCTTGATTTTTGTCGACTATAATTTTCGTGTTCAAATTACTGTGGCAAATGGACGACAAACAAGAATTGGGTTTTGTTCAAAGGGTCGGTGGCGTATTCAAGTGCGATACTGACGCTAAACAGATCTTTACGTGATTTTTGTCGGACACGCTTTATTGGCTGAATTGGTCAGCTATTCTCGATCTGTTCCAACCAATGGCGGTTGGCGACCAGCATAAGATAGAGATCGGCAAGACGTTTTGCCGTCACAGCATCTGCAAGGTCTCCGTCCTGCGTTTTGTAAGGCGGCGTCAGGATGCCAAATAGCAGCGTTCGATGATCTTTTTCGGGAATAATGCTTTCAAATGCACGGTGGAGCGACAATATGAAAGTCTCGTCGCTTCCATCCCAGTCTCCGAAATGTCTGATGGCATTGCGCAGCGTCCCTACGAACGCGTCGCGCGCTTGATCATCACAAGAAAGGTGTATGTCCGACTTACTTAGAAGGAGGAGACCTCTTAGATACTGCCCGAAAATGGGTTCAGCATGCTCGTTTGGCATTGATCCAAAAGTCGCAACGCATTCCATAGCACGTTGAAAATTGGTCTCAACGAGCGCCTCTTGTTTCCAAATATTAAGAAGGGTCTGCGATCTGCCGGCATCAATGTTCATATCTGGAGTATCAAGATCGCGAATGCTTTCGAAATATCGACTCGTTTGTCGTGGCAGATCGTACCAAAAGAAACCAAGAGACCCAATGTTTAGAGCGGCAACGCACAACTTGCTGAGGGATAGACCAGCGTTGTAGACTTCGTGAAGTGGGATCGTGTCGTGCAGTGTCAGATTTAGGAAAAGTTCATTTTTCTTCTTATCGACAGGGTTGAGTTTCAACCATTTCATTCGAGTATTCCAGTACTTGAGCTCTTTTGGCTTGATCGAATGTGACGGTGTGTACAACAGTATCTTGATCGTCCATTTGGGTTTAGCGGCCTCAATTCTACTTGGCAGGCGAGCAAGCTCCACTTGCATTTTTGCTTGTTCTTCGGAAGCAATCTTCTCAAACTCTTTGCGCGCCCACGCAACCCAGCGCCGCGTATCGCCATTCAATTCCTCATGCTTTTTGATAAACCGTTTGCTGAAGATTCGTTTTGCCGTTTGCTCGTCACTTACTATATCGAGGAACCACTCAAGGTCCGCACTTCTACGACCAATGATTGGTCCTCCTGTAG
>CAYWBS010000766.1:0-1902 GCA_964456215.1 uncultured Hyphomicrobiaceae bacterium | reverse complement strand
CTCGGCGATTTGTTCGCGGTTTTCCGTCAGCCGGTCAAAAGAGACGACTTCCGCACCGAGGGCCAGGGTGCGTTCGCGCTTGATGGGGGGCGCGTCAGCGGGCATGACGATGGTCGCCTTCAAACCAAGAAGACGCGCTGCGGCGGCGACCCCCTGGCCATGATTTCCCGAGGAGCAGGCGACGACGCCGCCTGGATAGGCTTCCTTCCTGACCCGTGAGACCCGGTTATAGGCGCCGCGGAATTTGAAGGAGCCCGTGCGTTGCAGGCCTTCGAATTTCAGCAATACCCTTCCGCCAATCCGGTCATTGAGAACGGGGGATTCGATCAGAGGCGTGCGCACCGCGAGGTCGCCCAAGGTTTGAGCGGCGCTACGGATATCGTCAAATACCGGTAATCTGTTCATCGCCCGCTTTCCTCGAAACGACATGTCCTCCAGTATCTGCAAACAGCTCGCCGGCCGATGTGTCAAGAGCAAGGCGGCCCGTGGGACACAGATAATTGTGCCGGCCGAGGCCGGTACCACAAATCGGGTGAAGGAAAACGCTGCGCCAACGGATGGAACGGTGTCGCCAGATTAAGGCACAAACGGAATTCGAACGATTTGACTGGCGTCAAGCCAGCCAGTCGCGGCAATGGGTCAGTCGGCTGCCAGCCTGGCGTTGTGCGCCCGGCTGATATTCTCGAAAAACTGGATCGCGCATTTGCGCCAGCTAAGCATCTCCGCCTGCCTTCTGCATTGATCCGGGTCGAGTTTTTGCGCGCCGATAATCGCCGCTTTCAGATCCCAGTCCAATATTCCCGTCTCGCCCGCGCGGACGACGTCCTTTGGCCCGGTCACCGGAAGTGCCGCGATCGGCAGTCCGGAGGCAAGGGCCTCCAGCAACACAATGCCGAACGTATCGGTCGCGCTTGGAAAGACGAATACATCGGCGGACGAATAATGTTCGGCCAGTTCGTGGCCTACTTTCAGGCCGGTGAAGATTGCGTCGGGATATTTGGCGCTCAGGGCTTTGAGCTGCGGGCCGTCGCCGACCACGACCTTGCGGCCGGGCAGGTCGATCTTCAGGAATGCCTCGATATTCTTTTCAATGGCGATGCGGCCGACATAGAGGAAGACGGGCAGGTCATTGCCGAACAGGCGGATATCGCGTGGCCGGAAGAGGTCTGTGTCGACGCCGCGCGACCAGAGCAATATCTTGCGGAAACCGCGTTCCTGAATCTCGCGGGCGAGCGATGCGGCTGCGACCATGATCCCGGCGCCGGAATTGTGAAACCGGCGCTGCAGCGCATAGCACCAGGTGGCCTTGACCGGAAACCGCGCCGCCACGTATTCGGGAAAACGCGTATGATAGCTTGTCGTGAAGGGGCGGTTCATCTTCACACAATAGCGCCGCGTCCTGAAGCCAATGGGTCCCTCGGTGGCGATATGAATATAGTCGGGCTGGAGGTTGGCGATCTCACGCCTGATCGCGCGCGGTCCGATCAGCGACAGCCTTATTTCCGGATAGGTGGGGCACGGCAGGGACCGGTAGCCGCCCGGCGTCAGAAAGACGATTTCATGACCTAGTCGCGGCGCCTCGGCGGCCAGATGTTGATAGGTCCGCACGACACCATTGACTTGTGGCTGGCAGGCATCGGTCGCTACCAACACCCGCATCAGGCCGCGGCCTCGAATTCCTTTGTGCCGCGATTACGGTGGTCGCGCCGTACCCACTGGTGGCCGGCCCAGCGGATAACCCGGAATTCGCCACTATGAGATTCGCTGACGGCGGTGCAGCTTTCCACCCAATCGCCGGTATTGATATAGGTCATGCCGTTTATTTCACGTTGTGCGGCGTGATGGATGTGACTGCAAACCACACCCTGGGCACCGCATTTCCTGGCTTCCGCGGCAAGCGCT
>CAYWBS010000765.1:0-1905 GCA_964456215.1 uncultured Hyphomicrobiaceae bacterium | reverse complement strand
GGTAGCCACCATAAAGGAAACGACAGGAAAGGCAATGACCTGCAAGGAAGCAATTGCTCGTTAAGAGTCAATATGTTATGTCTCTCCAAGAATTGAGGGGAAAGTTTTTGAAACATAGGCTTACGTTCTTCTAATCCGCAGGTTGAAGGTTCGAATCCTGCCGGGATCGCCAATTATTTCAATTGGTTAGGTGATATTTTATTTGTTTAATTTACCCTGTTTTCCTGAAAAGCAATGACGGTGTAATGACCAATATCGATTTCAATTAGAAGTCCCGTCGCTACCGTCGCCGCGTTCCTCGTCTTCGCTATCGCTCGACTACGCTTCGACCGCTGCTTTATCCGGCTGAGCTGCGGGACCGAAATTTCGGTTGTGTATCAGCAATTCTTTTTCGGCCGCCCCACCTTCGGAGCACGGGCCCCGACTAGTCCAACAATAAACTCAAACCCATAGGGCTTTTCAGCTAACTCATATGTTACTCTTTTAAAGAGATTCGAAGGACAGGCAAAATGATCGAGAATTTGCCGGGTATACATTGGCCTTGCACTCGACGGGAATTGTCGCAACATCCCGCTCGCTTATCCCATCGCAATGACACGCCAACCGCATCTTGCAGTAAAGTTCCACCTCACACATGTCTCCGCCTTGCCGCCAGCTATATGGAATCAAAGGCGCAAAGCTGGCGCATCCGCTGGAGCAGCCGGACAATCCGAGCCGTTTACCCGGTTCAGTATTGATCCGGAATTCTCAGAGTCAATTGGTTCGGCGGTTTTGTGATCCGGTACAACGCAATTGAATCCTTTGTTTCTCGCGGTGATTAGACTTGCCGCGTTTGTGGTCAAATTGCATGCTAATGCGTGCATGAAGTAGATTTCCTAATATAGGCGAGACTTTTGAATCGTTAGTGCCTTGCGGCACATTTATGAATCCGCGACTTTGGGACAAAACGACTTGAAATTTAGACGAGGGAGGGAACATGGAAACGCGTGCAGCAGTTGCTACTGGAGCCGGCAAGCCGCTCGAGGTGACGACGGTTCAGTTGGACGGACCCAGGGAAGGGGAAGTCCTGATCGAAATCAAGGCCACCGGAATCTGCCACACAGACGAATTCACGCGCTCCGGGGCTGACCCGGAAGGCCTCTTTCCAGCCATTCTCGGCCATGAGGGAGCCGGCGTCGTCGTCGAATGCGGCCAGGGCGTCAAATCCCTAAAGGCAGGCGATCACGTTATTCCGCTCTACACGCCGGAGTGCCGCGAATGCGAATATTGCACCTCCGGCAAAACCAATCTCTGCCAGAAAATCCGCGTCACCCAGGGGCAGGGACTGATGCCCGACGGCACCAGCCGTTTCTCCGCCGGCGGCGAGAAACTCTTCCATTATATGGGCACCTCGACATTCTCCAATTACACGGTGGTGCCGGAGATCGCGGTTGCCAAGATCCGCGAGGACGCGCCCTTCGACAAGGTCTGCTATGTGGGCTGCGGGGTGACGACCGGCATCGGCGCGGTCATCAACACCGCCAAGGTGGAGCCCGGCGCCAACTGCGTGGTTTTCGGTCTTGGCGGCATCGGCCTCAATGTCATTCAGGGCCTGAGACTGGTGGGCGCCAATATGATTGTCGGCGTCGACATGAACTCCGGCAAGAAGAGCTGGGGAGAGAGATTCGGGATGACTCATTTCGTCAACCCGAATGAGGTCGAGGGCGATCTGGTTCCCTATCTGGTGGACCTTACCAAGGGCGGCGCCGATTATTCCTTCGAGTGCATCGGCAATGTCAACGTCATGCGCGCCGCGCTGGAATGCTGTCACAAGGGCTGGGGTGAATCGGTCATCATCGGCGTTGCCGGATCGGGGCAGGAGATTTCCACTCGGCCGTTCCAGCTGGTCACCGGCCGGGTCTGGCG
>CAYWBS010000764.1:0-1906 GCA_964456215.1 uncultured Hyphomicrobiaceae bacterium | reverse complement strand
GAAATCGCTGATCGGGAAAACGGAACCGAAAACGGACTGCAATCCCGTGTCCGTACGGCCGCCCCGCGGCTCCTTGACCATGAGAAACATCTCATAGGAACGTTTCTGAACTTCAATTAGGTTCGGCATTTCGGCAACTTCCGACAGGTTGCCGAACATCTTCCTGACACGTTTTCTGCCGATAAAGGTCTGCGCCATTTCAGCTCCTCATCTCGCTTACGAACGGCTCTCCTGAATTTCCTCTCTAGCGAGGACGCTCGGGGCAACGGTTCTCATTCAGGATAAAATCAGCGCATAACAAGTATGTGGAGAGAACCGGCACGCGCGGGCGCAGCGCGGTTCTCCCACTCACTTTAAATGCCTGAGCTATTTCAACTCGACCGTCGCTCCCACCACTTCGAGTTTCTTCTTGAGCTCTTCAGCTTCGTCTTTTCCAACCCCTTCCTTGACCGGTTTCGGCGCCCCCTCGACCAGGTCCTTGGCCTCTTTCAGCCCAAGACCGGTGATCGCGCGCACCTCCTTGATGACATTGATCTTCTTGTCACCGATGGCAGCCAGGATGACGTCAAATTCCGTCTTTTCCTCAGCGGCGCTCGTGTCCGCTCCGGCTGCGCCGGCCACCGCGGCAACCGCGACGGGCGCGGCGGCGGAAACGCCCCATTTATCCTCAAGGAGTTTCGCCAGCTCGGCCGCCTCAAGGACCGTCAAGCCGGACAATTCGTCAGCAATTTTCTCTAGATTCGCCATTGTCTTATTCCTGTCGTCTCAATTCTGATTAAGGGTGTTCCCAAGAGTTCTCACGCGGCCTTGTCCCGTTCGCTGTAGGCGCTCAGGATCCGGGCAATCTGGCCTCCCGGCTCCATGAGCAAACGGGCAATCTTGCCCGCCGGCGCTTGCAGGAGACCCGCAAGCTGACCCCTTAGCTCATCGAGCGAGGGAAGGCTGGCCAATGACTTCACGCCATCGGGATCGAGTACGGTTTCCCCCATCGCGCCGCCAAGGATGACCAATTTGTCATTCTCCTTGGCGAAGTTGACGGCGGATTTCGGCGCGGACACCGGATCGTCCGAAAACACGATCACGGTCGGCCCCGAAAAGAGATCCGAGATCCCTTCCGCACTGGTTCCCTGAAGCGCAATCTTGGCAAGCCGGTTCTTCGCGACCTTGACCTGGCCTCCCGCTTCTCTCACGAGACGGCGCAGTTTCGTCATGTCGGCGACGGTCAGACCGGAATAATGCGCGACGACGATCACGCCGGTGTTCGAAAACACGCCGTGAAGGCTGTTTACGAACTCACGCTTTTGCGCTCTTTCCATTGCTCTTCTCAATAATGCAAGGCCGATCGAAAATCGCTCGCCGGCCCCGCCGTTTCGCCCTGCCAGCAACCGCGCCCCCGGCCGGCCGGCCGCGGCGCAGCTGATGACGCTCACTTTCCTGTCCGTCCGCACCTCCAGACAGAAGGGCACGGGCTTACCGCGAGATTCAAACCCTTCGCCCGCCGGCCCGGCCTGGGCCTGCAAGGCTAACTGTTTGTCACCCGTCTCATGCAGGCCCTGTCGTCCGGCTTAAGCCGCCTTGGCGGCGGCACCTGCAATCTTGGACAGGCCGGAACCGAAGCCGGCATCCGGCCCGGTTCCTTCCAGACGGCCGAGGCCGCCTAACTTGATCTCTCTTTCCTTCTCTTCTTCTCTTGCGCGCTTAAGATCCAATGACGCTTGTCGGCTCGACCCGGACACCAGGCCCCATCGTCGAGCTGATCGCCACCCGCTTGACATATGTTCCCTTGGCGCCCGCCGGCTTGGCTTTGACGACCGCATCGGCGAAAGCCTTGATGTTTTCGACGAGAGCCTCGCTCGAAAAGCTCGATTTTCCGACCCCGGCATGGATGATCCCCGCCTTCTCGACA
>CAYWBS010000763.1:0-1906 GCA_964456215.1 uncultured Hyphomicrobiaceae bacterium | reverse complement strand
GGCGTGCGCCCGTTGACGCCTATGGCAATGGCGGCTTTCGCTTTGCCGAGATGCGTCACCGCGGTTCGCTGCTTTTCCTGCCGAGCGGCATTTATGCATGGAATGTTCGGGATGCGGTCGAGATCGATGTCGATGATTTCTCGGCGGTTTTTAGCGAAGCCGGCGAGATAGGCTTTCTGCTCCTTGGAACCGGACGAAACCAGATTTTCCCCGGATCGCCGATCCGCCAGGCATTCCTCGACTATAATCTGGGGCTTGAGGTCATGGATACCGGCGCCGCCTGCCGGACCTATAATGTGTTGCTCGCGGAAGGGCGCGATGTCGCGGCGGCCTTTATCGCCGTTGACTGAGATCGAACCGGTACGCGTGGTACAGAGCGCGCAGATTGACGAACCGTGACAAATGACAGCCAGCAGACCGATCCGGACTATGTCCGCGCTATTGTGAAGGCCCACGATCGGGACCGCTACGTCGCCACCCTCTTTGCGCCGGAACCCTATCGCAGCCAGCTTTTCTCGCTTCAGGCATTCAATGTCGAGCTTTCCCGGATAGCCGGGCTGGTGACGGAGCCGATGCTCGGAGAGGTCCGGTTGCAATGGTGGCGGGATGCGCTCGATCAGCTGGAGCATGGCGAGCGTCTCGGCCATCCCGTTGCCGACTGCCTCGGCGATGTCATGCGGGCGCGAAACCTTCCCAAAATGCAGCTTCTCGGGCTTATTGACGCCCGCTCCTTTGACATCACCGGAACGGCCATGCCGGACATGCCGGCCCTGCGCACATACCTCGCCAAGACCGCAGGGGCGCTCTTTCAGCTGTCCGCCGATATTCTGACCGCTGACAGAGTTGGCGAACCAATAGGCAGGGCGACAAGATCGGCGATTGTGGAAACGGCCGGGGCGGGCGGCATGGCTTACGGGCTTGCCGAGCTTCTGCGGGCGCTGCCCCTTCATGTGTCACGCGGGATCTTGTTCTTACCGGTTTCCCATTTCGACGATTTTGGCGTCGCCCGGGAGATGAGGATGGGCGGCGAGGAGTGCGGCCCGGTGAAGGCGGCTTTTTCGGCTTTGGTCGAGGTTGCGCGCGATGAGCTGCGAGAGGCCGAAAAAACCATATTGGAATTGCCGCCTGCCGTTCGCCTGGCGTTCCTGCCGCTTGCCTTCGTTGCCCCCTACCTCGATAGGCTTGGCCGGTCGAGCCACCGCCCGCTGCATGATCTTGTCGAGCTTAACCCGCTCGGGCGTCTCATCCGGGCCTGGCGGGCGCGGCGCTCCGGGGGATTTGAAAACACGGGAGCCGGCCGGCGACAAGCCTGATGCAATCGCTGGAAGTTTTATTCGGCGGCGGCCGCCGGGCGCGAAAGCCACGCCGCCAAATCATCGAGCGCCCGGCGCGATATGGCCTGTCTGCGGGCGCGCGCCTTTTCCTTGCCCCTGGGCCGTCTGCCAGCCTGGGGCTTCGGCGGGTCGATCGGCGGAAACAAGCCGTAATTGATATTCATCGGCTGAAAACTGCGCCGCCCTTCGCCGAGATCAGCTTCCAGATGCCCGCCGGTGATGTGGTTGACCAGCGCGCCGAGAGCAGTCGTCGGGGGAGGCGTGTCACAAGGCTCTCCCCGCTCTTCGGCGGCGGCAAGGCGGCCCGCCATGAGACCGATGGCCGCGGATTCCACATAACCCTCGACGCCGGTAATCTGGCCCGCGAACCTGAGGCGCGGTTCCGCCTTGAGCCGCAAAGCGCCATCCAGCACTTTCGGGCTGTTCAGGAAGGTGTTGCGATGCAGACCGCCGAGCCGGGCGAACCGGGCCTTCTCCAGACCGGGGATCATGCGGAATATTTCGCTCTGCGCGCCATATTTGAGCTTGGTCTGAAACCCGACCATATTCCAAAGCGTGCCCAGGGCATTGTC
>CAYWBS010000762.1:0-1909 GCA_964456215.1 uncultured Hyphomicrobiaceae bacterium | reverse complement strand
CGCTGACCGGGTCCGGCGATTTTACGATGGGCGAACAGCGGACGTTTGGCGCCGACCGCATGACGGTTTATCGTCGCGTGGTCAGCGAGTCGGAGATATGTTTACAGGTCTGATTTCGGATATCGGCACCTTGCGCGCCATAGATGGCCAGCACTTTGCGATTGGCTGCCACTATGAAAGGGGGTCGATCGCCATCGGCGCATCGATCGCCTGTGACGGCTGCTGCCTGACGGTAACCGCGGTTGCCGCCTCGGCGGACGAGCCGGCCTTGTTCTCGGTGGATGTTTCGAACGAGACGCTGGCGCGCACGACGCTGGCGACGTGGCGCCCGGGCAGGCGCATCAACCTCGAGCGCCCGCTGACACTCGCCGCCGAGCTCGGCGGGCATATCGTCACGGGCCATGTCGACGGCGTCGCCGAAGTCATCGGCAAGGCGGCTGACGGCGGCTCGATCCGTTTTGATATAGATTGCCCCGCGGCGCTCGCCAAATATATCGCATCCAAGGGCTCCGTCGCCCTCAATGGCACGTCGCTGACGGTCAACTATGTCGCGGGCAATCGATTTGCAATCAATCTTATTCCGCATACGCTGGCGGTCTCGGCCTGGGGCGACGTGGAATGCGGCGATCTCGTCAATCTTGAGGTCGACTTGCTGGCGCGTTATGTAGAGCGGCTCAATATGGGCGCAGGCGGGAAGGGATTGGATTGAAACGTGGCGAACGTTGCCGAACATAGACGCGAAAGTTTCCTGTCTCCCATCGAGGAGATCATCGAGGATGCCCGCAACGGCAAGATGGTTATTCTTGTCGATGCGCAGGACCGCGAGAATGAGGGAGACCTGGTAATCCCCGCGCAGATGGCGACGCCGGACGCCATCAACTTCATGGCCAAGTATGGTCGCGGGTTGATCTGTCTTGCGCTTACGGCGGACCGCGCCGCGCAGCTCGATCTCGAACTGATGGCGCGCAGCAATGAGTCGCGCACCAAGACGGCGTTCACCGTCTCGATAGAAGCGCGGGAGGGAATCAGCACCGGAATATCAGCCCATGACCGGGCGCGCACCATAGCCGTGGCCATCGATCCGGCAAGCGGCCCAAGGGACATCGTATCGCCCGGACATGTGTTTCCCCTCGTCGCCCGGGCGGGCGGCGTCCTCGTTCGCGCCGGCCATACCGAGGCCGCTGTCGATATCGCCCGGCTGGCGGGGCTCAATCCGGCGGGCGTCGTTTGCGAGATCATGAACGATGACGGGACCATGGCGCGCATGGACGATCTGATTGCGTTTTCCCAGCTTCACGGCCTCAAGGTCGGAACGATTGCCGAGTTGATCGCCTATCGCCGCCGTCACGACAGCCTCATCCGGGAAGTGAAGAAGACGTCAATTCAAAGCGCCCACGGCGGGACGTTCGATCTCAAGGTCTACGCGAATACGGCCGAGCCGGTGGAACATATTGCGCTTATCAGGGGCAATGTGGCGGACGGCGGTCCGGTTCTGGTTCGCATGCATGCGCTGAATATCTTTACCGACCTGCTCGGCGTCGACACGCTCTCGCGGGACCATGAGCTGTTGCACAAGGCGATGGAGCAGATCAGCAGGGAGGAAAGGGGCGTCGTCGTGATCCTGAGGGACCATGATCCCAAGGCCGTCTCAAGCAAGATATCGGATGATCAGGATAATACACCGCAGCAATCCGGCGAGCGCCGGCTGATGCATTACGGCATCGGCGCGCAGATATTGCTCGATCTCGGCATCAGGGAATTGATTTTGCTGTCCAATTCGCCAATGCCGAAAGTCGTCGGACTGGAAGGCTATGGCCTGAAGATCGTCGGCCGGCGGCCTATAGAGTAACGGTCATGGCCGCCGACCGCCCCATCAATCTCCTCATTGTCCACGCCCGCTATTATGAAG
>CAYWBS010000761.1:0-1915 GCA_964456215.1 uncultured Hyphomicrobiaceae bacterium | reverse complement strand
GAAATCTCACATTCTGTAAATTTTCGGCCACTGTCTTGCCGGTCACGGTCAGGCAATCACCGTGCAGATAGCCATTGTCGAGCAGTGTTTTGAGAAGCACCGGCATGCCGCCCGCCTCGAACATATCCTTGGCGACGTATTTTCCGCTCGGCTTCAAATCGGCGATATAGGGTGTTTTCCTGAATATCTCCGCGACGCGAAAGAGATCAAAATCGATCCCTGTTTCGTGGGCAATCGCCGGCAGATGCAGGGCAGCATTGGTCGAGCCGCCGGTCGCCGCCACCACGGTCGCCGCGTTCTCCAACGCTTTTTCCGTGACGATGTCCCGGGGCCGGATGCCATCGGCGATAAGGCGCATCACAGCTTTGCCGCTAGCATGGGCATATTCGTCGCGGCTTTCGTAGGGAGCCGGTGCGCCGGCCGAATTAGGCAGAGCCAAACCGATGGCCTCGGACACGCACGCCATCGTATTTGCCGTAAACTGGCCACCGCAGGATCCCGCGCTCGGGCATGCGACACATTCAAGCTCGTGCAACTCCTCGTCCGACATGGTGCCCGCGGAATGATGGCCGACACCTTCGAAGACGTCGACCACGGTCACCTCTTGGCCCTTGAAAATCCCCGGCAGGATCGAGCCGCCATACAGGAAAACACTTGGAACGTTGAGACGAACCATCGACATCATCATGCCGGGCAGCGACTTGTCGCATCCCGCGATCCCGACCATGGCGTCGTAACAATGGCCGCGCATGGTCAATTCGATGGAATCCGCGATCACTTCCCTGGAAACCAGCGACGATTTCATGCCCTGGTGTCCCATCGCGATGCCATCGGTAACGGTAATCGTGCAGAATTCCCGCGGCGTACCCAGTGCCTCGGCAACGCCCATTTTTGCGGCCTGCGCCTGGCGCATTAGCGAGATATTGCAGGGAGCCGCCTCGTTCCAACAGGAAACCACCCCGACGAACGGCCGGTTTATCTCCTCTTCCGTCAATCCCATCGCGTAATAGTAGGAGCGGTGCGGCGCACGCTCAGGCCCAACCGTCACATGGCGGCTCGGAAGTCGCGATTTATCGATCGGTTTTACGTCCATTACGCATCCCTGCAATTGCCTCTTATTTGCGAGTTTTAGACGATAGAAACCGAATTGACTATCGCCTCCCAGGTATACCCGAGGCAATTTTGCAACATTGCTTATCGTTAGGATTTAGGGCTTGCTTTGACACTGCCTCGACAAGCCAAATCCCCGCTTGCAAGTTTATATTGAGTAAAGATTTATGGCGCAAAAGAGGCGCGGATACCTCAGTTCGTTGCGAATCTGCAACAGCTGAGTTCAAAACCGACCCTTTACCTTGTTTTCGCACAATTTATCCAAAGAACAGTTAGAGTTGACGCCGCGCGAAAAGCAGTTTTGCGCGTTTTGACATCACACTTGTTTCGATCTCTCCATGATCGTGGAGCCTAGATTCGTTCCAATGCTTCGCCTTGCCGCCGCATCCGCACTGGCGACGGCAACCATGTCTCAGGTCTGATTAAGGGGCCGGAAATGGCGAACAGATTCCGCCAACAAGGAACCCGCTCTCATGTGAAATATAAAGAATGAGATTGACCAGCGCCGGGCAGCACTTTGACAATTTATCGGTTTTTATCGGGCAAAGTGAAGCTCAGGGCAGAATCTGCAGCCAAAGCATGTTCTAGGCTCCGTTTCCGCTCATCCGCAATGCCGAGACAGAGACCTGCGGCGCGCGACCAAGCATGATCCTGAAAAATGTCCGCCGGTTTTCGGAAAAAATCTGGCCAAACAGGAACCTAGAACCGTAATCGGGGCACCTTCCAACGTCACCGCAATCTAAGCGGCGCCTTCAAGGCGGTTCAGGGCCTGGCGCAATCTGCTGGCCATCGCCTCCGCTTCCGC
>CAYWBS010000760.1:0-1917 GCA_964456215.1 uncultured Hyphomicrobiaceae bacterium | reverse complement strand
GCGGGCAGATGCGTGCTCCACGCTCATGCGAAATGGTGGATGACCTTTTCACCGAAGAACCGAATGCCTTCCATAGGCGGCATTGGCTGAATGACGATATCTCCGACCCCGGCTTCCACCCAGGCGGCGATCCGGTCACGGACCCCGGACACGTCGCCAACCAGGTTCTCCTCCAGAATATCGTCCGCCGTGGGCGGTACGGGAAAGCGGTGCTTGCGCTCGTCGGCATAAATCTGCGCCCATCGCCGCGTTTCCGCACTGCTCTTATTGGCCAGGCCGACCGCGGAAACGGCGACGCCGAACGGACGGTCGACCAGTTTCCCGCGCATGCCCTCGACCAGCTTGGCGACTTTGGCCGGCGCCTTGGAATACATGAACCACACATCGCCATGTTTGATCATCAATTCCTGGGTGGGCATTGAGTCGCCGGCTATCCAGATCGGCGGATAAGGCCGTTGTACCGGCTTCGGATTGCAATAGGCGTCCTTGAGCCGGAAGAATTTGCCGTGGTAACTGAAGACCTCTTCGGACATCAGGCCGCGTATTACGTCAAGCGACTCGTCTAGCCTGACGAACCGCTCAAGCCCGTCATCTCTCCAGGAATCGAAGCCGTAAGCCTTGCTCACTTACGCGAACCACCCGGAACCCGGCGCCAAGATAACGCGACCGTTTGTAATCTGGTCGAGGGTGCAGACGATCTTCGCGGTAAGGCCAGGATGGCGGAAGGTGTTGTTCATCGAATGGCCGCCCAGCCTCACGCGCTTTGTCATCGCGCCGATCGCCGTCAGCGTCGTCCAGTATTCGAGTATCGGCTTGCTGCGGTCGAGATGGGCATTCTCGACATGGTCCGGAATCCATATCGAGTCGAACCCGAGATCCTCCGCCGCCCGCGCCATCTCCAGCGTGTACTCGAATCCTGACGAGGCTGCCCCCATTTCGCCTTGAATATTCAAGCGAATGCCAAATCTCGGCTTGCCGGTCATAAGGCGCCTCCACAGCTATTCGGCCAAGACGGAACGCCGTGACTGATTCCAATTGTCGGGAAGCAAGCGGGAAAGTGGCTCGGAAATCTCGTAGACGCTCGACACGGCCAACTGGTGATCGCATGGCACGCCCTCCCCTTCCGCGCGCCGGCGTAGTCGGTCGGCGTGAATTTCAAGCACCTCCTTGTCAAAAGGCATGTCACCCGGATCGAGGATGCGCAAATAGCCGTCGCCATCACGGGCGGGCGTCACCCGGCTTTTGACGTAACGGTTGGGCGACCAGGGGATATCGACGATCCCCGCTTCGCAGGCGCGTACGGTGCCAACGGCAATGTCGCCGTCGCCGATTTCAAGCGTCCGGTCCAGGACTGGGCGAACCTCGCGCTTGATGAGATCGACCTCGGCCTTGAATGCAGGGTGCTCGTCGAGGCGAATCTGCCGGGCGAGGTAAATTGCCATTCGCGTCATCCGCAGTCCTTCCGCGTTTGCTTGTGGCGTCGGGATGCCGAAAGCTTCATGAGTGCTCTTGGTTGTCACGCTCGCCGCCCCGCCGATCGCCGCAAGCGTTCCGCCATAGGCGACGAGCGCGGCGCATTGGGCATCGTCATGCGGCCAGGCGCCCATCCAGTGCAGCGAGATGATCGGCGTGCAAACATCGCCATAGCCCGCGCGGTTGAGATATTCCTGTGCGAGTTCCTTACAGGCGCGGATCGCCGCCGCGTCCTGGATAAGGTGCAAAGTCTGGCCCATTTCCAGCCCATAACTTTTGACCCCTTGCGCCGCCGCGAGAAGCGCGTCGATCACGCAGGTAATGATGGCAATCGAGGGCGGGATATTGGTGCCCGTCAGGAAACCCGGCTGGCGGCGATGCAATTCGACGCCCTTCTCCTGGTACAGCGCCGCGAGCCGGTCAAGGTACTGGTAGTTCCTGATA
>CAYWBS010000759.1:0-1918 GCA_964456215.1 uncultured Hyphomicrobiaceae bacterium | reverse complement strand
ACCGCTTCCGAGCCATGCCAAACCCTCCCACTGGCACAACGATAGTGGCTCAGTTCTAGGGGGCAAAGACACCTTGACCGGCTCGGATGCTTGAGCTTGCGCAGCGCCTTGGCCTCGATCTGGCGGATGCCCCTCGGGTCGAGCCCGAGGGCTAAAGGCTCACCGCGCGTGACCGAGAACTGCTGGCCGGTCTCTGCCAGCGTGTGGTCGATGTTCATGCCGAGACGCAAGCGCCCCGGCTGTCGCGCCTGATCACAAGAGCTTGAAATACATAGAGAATAGCTGGCACAAACTCATGCTTGACAAAATACATAATTTACATATTTTAGCCGAGGAGGAAAACAATGCATTCCTTTGCGGCCTCGGAACTCCAACGGAATCCCGCCGAGATTCAAAAAGCGGCTCTGATGGGACCCATCTTTCTTACGTACCACGACAAGCCTCGGTACGTGATGATGTCGCTGGATGAGTTCGTTCGCATTCAGGGCAAAGACGTGACCGCGCAGCTCGCGGCTTATCCGCAGGCGGTGGCCGCGCGCGTCCGTGAACTCGCAAAAGCAGCTGCAGAGGTCGAATCCGGCCTTGGGCCGGATGCTTTAGCCGTGGACAAACTCGTCCTGGCCACCGTCAACGCCCCATACAGAAGGAGTATCGATGCGGCAACCTTGCGGGCTTGCCTCGACAAGCTCGATCTTGACCCATGGCTGGTCCACGTCGCGACCTTCTTCACGGACGTCGCGCCGGAATTGGTGTTTAAATTTGCCGACCGGCACGGTATCTCCAGGTCAAGGCTCGCCAAGGCCTATCTGGCAATGAAGAGAAAGACCGGCGAGCAAAATCCGGATTTGGAGGCCAGTCTTGTCCCCGTGGCGTCGTCTTCTCGGCCGAACGATCGACGGCCTCGCTCGCCTTCGGAAAAAAGGAGGCGCGACCCCTGACTGGATTCTTGGAGGCGGCACCGCGCTCATGATTCATGCCGGCCACCGCTTCAGCAAGGATATCGACGCTTTTATAACCGACCCGCAATATCTGCCGATCCTTTCCCCGCGTCTGGCAGGCGAGGATATTTGGGAGTGTGACGCTTATACTGAGGCGGCCAATCATCTCAAATTGGTATATCCCGAGGGCGAAATAGACTTCATCGTTGCGGCGCCCGTCACTGACTTGGCGCCTAAGTCAATGACGATTCCAGAAGAGCAAGGCTTCGCTGCGGATCAATCGGTGCAAATCGAGGTTGAGCATCCGGTCGAAATAGCACTTAAGAAACTCGTCTACCGCGCCGGTTTATTGAAAGTCCGCGATATTTTCGACATCGCAGTCGTCGACTCAAACCATCATGATCTGCTGCGCGCTAACCTTTTTCACGCAAGCGACGTAAAGCAGGATATTCTCAAGAGATTGGCGAGCCTCTCGGAAGATTACTGCCGCCAAGAACTCGCCGAACTCGACATTAAGGAAGAATGGCAGCGTGTCGCGGACGTATGCCTTACTCGAACGAGGACGATTATCGAAAGCATTCCAGACCGAAAGCATTCCGATGGATTGCCGGGTCATTTTAAGTAAAGACGGCGCTTCGCGCCTTTTGCCCGGCAATGACAAAAATATAGGCGTCGTCCCCGCGAAGGCGGGGACCCATACGCTGTGAGCTATCGAGAGACTGCGGAGTATGGGTCCCGGCTCTCGCTACGCTCGGCCGGGACGACGGTCTTCGTCAGTTATCGAGGAACGAACGCAGCTTCCTTGACCGGCTCGGATGCTTCACCCCCGGATCGGCGCTCTCGCGCCGTCCGGGGGCTAAAGGCTTCCGCTCAGTTGTCCAGGAAGGACCTGAGCTTGCGGGACCGTGAGGGGTGCTTCAACTTCCGCAGCGCCTTCGCCTCGATCTGGCGGATACGCTCGCGGGTGACCGAGAACTGCT
>CAYWBS010000758.1:0-1919 GCA_964456215.1 uncultured Hyphomicrobiaceae bacterium | reverse complement strand
TAGGTACTTCAATAAGCGTGGAACAGGAAACAAACGAAATTGGGATGCAACCAAGGGAGGTGCTCATCAATACGCGGCTCAAACAGTACTACCACATCCGTCCGCATCGGGCCCTGGGCCTGCGTGCGCCGGTACCACAAACGATTTTAGAGAAAGCGCAAATTAGTGGTACAGGCCCAGGGGGCCAGACAAAGAATATGTTGCGCTTCTCCGCTCTGCGTACCGGCTGGACTAACGCACGGATATCGAGCGGCTCAGAGCGGAAGAATGATCGAGATGCGAGCGCATGATCTGGAACGCTTCTATGACTTGCTGAGCAAACTTGAGAGCCAACTCGGCGGTTCTCGGACTCTGTCGCAATGCGACGGTCGCATGGGCTGGCCGCAGCGAGGTGTGTATTTTTTCCGGGAACTGGGTGAACTTCGACGCGATACAGGCTCTGGCCCGCGCATCGTAAGAGTCGGAACGCACGCGCTGAAGAGCGGCTCCGGCACCAAGCTCTGGACACGACTTTCTCAGCACAGAGGACCGGCCCAATCCGGCGGCGGCAATCATCGCGGCTCGATATTCCGCCTGATCGTCGGAACCGCCCTGATCAAACGCAATGGCCGTGAGTATAAGAGGTGGGGCAAAGGAAGCTCCGCGCCGCGCGAAGTCCGCCAAGGTGAAGAACCGCTGGAACAAGCCGTCAGCAAAGTGATCGGGGCGATGCCGTTCCTTTGGGTGGCCATCGACGATGAGCCAGGTCCAGACAGTCGCCGGGGCTATATCGAGCGCAATGCGATTGCGCTCTTGAGCAACTACGGCAAGCAGCCACTCGATCTACCGTCAGGCGACTGGCTCGGTGGTTATTGCAACAGGGAACGCGTCAGGACATCCGGATTGTGGAATCAGAACCATGTCGATGAGCAATATGATCCTGCATTCCTCGACACGCTGAAGGACCTGATCCGTGACATGAAGAAGCCCACATGATCATCGTCATCCAGTGCGCAGGCAAGAAACGTCCCCACGCCGGATACTTGCAAAGACGTGACGGGCGAAAGGTCTTGTTTGTCGCTGATCCCAAGAGCGCGCCAACGGACACGTCTTATGCCTACGCCCACCCAGACGACATCGCAGACACAGGCAATTCGTGGAGAGCCGAGTTGCTCCGATATAACGACGCGCCGTGCGACAATCCCCTCGGCCTTCTGCCCGCTTGGCAGCTCTATCAGAATCAGACCTATTCTCTGTTGGCAGATCGGTACGGACCGGAAAGCTTTTACATTCTTTCGGCGGGATGGGGACTGATCGGAGCGGATTTCCTGACGGCCAAGTACGACATTACTTTCAAGCATATAAAGGGACAGGAACATACGCGGAGGTTCAAGTCGGACCACTTTAATGATCTGCGTATGCTGCCCGAAAATACTGATCAGCTTGTCGTGTTCTTCGTGAGCAAGGAGTATATCCGTCTGGCGTGCGATCTCGCGAAGGGAGTTAAGGGACCGAGATATCTGTTCTATAATTCCAAGGCGGTTCCAGATGCGCCGGGTTGTATCCTGAAAAACTATGCCACCCGGACGCGGACGAATTGGCAGTACGAATGCGCCAAAGCCTTTATGGACGGGAAGATTGGCGTTTAGCAGAAAACCCTGCCTAACGGTGTTCATGTATCAAGTATCGTTTTTGTTCAGCATAAGGCTCGCTCAAATTCGCCACATGAAACCGGCTCAGCCCTGCCAGCTTCTATTTTCAAGAGGAAAGTGAATTGGTCCTTGTGTTGGCGAAGAGGCCGCAGCGACGGCGTTCAATAATCGGCCAGCCTATGATCTCCGTATGGTCAAGGAAAATATTCACAAACACATTCGAGCGAGGTGAGAGATGGCCCCATTGATCGAAACGCTTACGCCCCCAAACAGCCCCAAGCCAATCGG
>CAYWBS010000757.1:0-1919 GCA_964456215.1 uncultured Hyphomicrobiaceae bacterium | reverse complement strand
CATCGGCGCTCGGCCTTCAGGCGGCAGGCTACGCCGTCGTCCTCGCCGGGCGGCGGTCTGAGGAACTGGACAACACCGCGGCGGCCGCCACGGAAGGCGGCGGCAAAATGCTCGCCGTGCCGACGGATGTGAGCGACCCGGAAGCCGTCGATGCGCTCTTCGCCAGGACCAGGGAGATGTTCGGCCGCCTCGACGTCCTTTTCAACAATGCCGGCACCGGCACGCCGGCCGTTCCCATGGACGAGCTCACCGTCGAGCAATGGAAAAAGGTCGTCGATGTCAATCTGACGGGATCGTTCCTGTGCGCCCGGCAGGCCTTCAAGATGATGAAGGAGCAGAACCCGAAGGGCGGGCGGATCATCAACAACGGCTCGATCTCGGCCCATGCGCCGCGGCCGTTTTCGGTGCCCTATACCTCGACGAAGCACGCCATCACCGGGCTCACCAAATGTATTTCGCTGGATGGCCGCGCCCACGACATCGCCTGCGGCCAGATCGATATCGGCAACGCCGTGACGCCGCTGACCGAGCGCATGATCGCCGGCGTGCCGCAGGCCGATGGCACCACCAAGCCCGAGCCGCGCATGCCAGTCGAACATGTGGCCAGCGCCGTCGTCTATATGGCCGGGCTGCCCCTCGACGCCAACGTCCAGTTCATGACCATCATGGCGACGAAAATGCCGTTTGTCGGGCGGGGGTGAGCGGGATTTCGGTTTTGTTTTTGGGCTGTGGTCACAGGTCCTGAGTGATTGAGATTGCTGGGCGGGGTTTGTAACCCTGCCCACACCGTTCACACGGAAGCCGACTGATGAACAATGCGGACGGGCTTACAAACTCCGCCCAGCAGGAATGAGGGGCTCTTGACGATAGGGCGGAGGACCAGCACATGCGCCCCTCTCTGCTTGCTTGTCGCGGTATTGTCTGCGGTTCTTCCCGGACGAAGCCAGAGCTAATCGAAGAAATCTTCATCAATCTTTTTGAGGTGAATAACTTCCTCGTCACGACAACCGATGTTGTAGCGGATTAACAAGCGGGCGAGTTGGACGCCATCGATCAAGACGATGCGCGAGCCAAGGTCTCGGGCGGTCTCGACAGCGGAAAGACTGAATGAAGACGTCGTCACGAATATTCCCTTGTGGGCCTTCTTCAAGCTCAGCGCGCCAAAGAAATCGCGAATTGCTCCTGCCCCGATACTGTTTCCCTCCGCATAACGCTTGGCCTGAACGTAAATCTGATCGACGCCCAGAGGATCCTGATCGATCACACCGTCCACGCCATCGTCGCCGGCCTTGCCAAGGGCGCGCCCCGCGTCTTCGGAGGTGCCGCCATAGCCCATCGCCAGCAAGAGATCGACGATCAGATTCTCAAAGAACGCGGGGGAGGCTTCCCGCACGCGATCAATAAGTTCGGCAGACAGAGCCGCATTTATTTTCTTGTGGGCTGCGCGAAGGATTTCATCGGGGGTTGCCGAACTGTCGTCCTCGAGTACAAGCGCCGACTCAGTATCCCCGGCTTCGCGTGTTCTCGACTGGAACTCTTGAAACTCTGAAAACTGCTCAAGGTAGGATTTGTTGATTTCGTTGTTGCCGTTCAACGCATCCTTTCCGCGATCGGTGATGACAAAGTGCGCCCGTCGGGTCGCCTTTACGAGTCCGGCCTGTTTCAAATAGCTCTTGGCCCAATGGACTCGATTGGAAAAACGTGTCTGCTTCCCGCTTGGCAGGAGTTCATCGCGCTCTTCATCGCCCAGCTGCAACTTGTCTGCGAGCCGATCAACAACATCGCCGATCCGGACCTCACCATTGGCTGCACACTCCAGAACCGGCCTCATGAGGGTTTGATAATCAGGTATCATGTGTCGTCTTTCCTCCGCCAAACTTGCATTCAACGTTGCCTGCAACCAGCAAGGATTTGTCAGC
>CAYWBS010000756.1:0-1919 GCA_964456215.1 uncultured Hyphomicrobiaceae bacterium | reverse complement strand
CGAGCGACTTCTCCATGCGGTCCCACGGATCGCGGGTGGGAAGCTCCGGCACGCCCGAAAGATTGCTTGACGGCAGAAAGTCCATCAGCCGCCGCATTTGCAGCAGCGCTTCGACATCGTTCTCGTAGGCGCCGTCGGCGATCGACGATTTCGTGGTATGCACGACGGCTCCGCCGAGCTGCTCGGCCGTGACTTCTTCTTTTGTGACCGTCTTCACCACGTCAGGGCCGGTGACGAACATGTAGGACGTGTCCTTCACCATGAAGATAAAGTCGGTCATGGCCGGCGAGTACACATCGCCGCCGGCACAGGGCCCCATGATGAGAGAGATTTGCGGGATCACGCCCGAAGCGAGCACGTTGCGCAGAAACACTTCGCCATAGCCGCCAAGCGCCGCCACGCCTTCCTGGATGCGCGCGCCGCCGGCGTCGAACAGGCCGATGATCGGCGCGCGGTTCCTCAGCGCCATATCCTGAATCTTCACCATCTTCTCGGCATGGGCCTCCGACAGGGACCCGCCGAACACGGTGAAGTCCTTGGCAAAGACGTAAACGACGCGGCCATTGATCGTGCCCCAGCCGGTCACTACGCCGTCGCCGGGGACGCGGGTCTTCTCCATGCCGAAATCGATGCAGCGATGTTCGACATACATGTCGAACTCTTCGAAGGAGCCCTCGTCGAGCAGGAGGTCGAGCCGCTCGCGCGCGGTGAGCTTGCCGCGAGCATGCTGGGACTCGATGCGGGAGGTCCCCCCGCCGACCCGCGCCTTGTCACGGCGAATCTCAAGTTCTTCAAGGACTTCCTTCATGGCCGCTCCCCAGGTGACGACTCCTCCGCGACCGTGAATAGCACGGGGCTCACATGGCGCAAATGGCGCAAGGCCTTCCCCTCGTCAGTCGCCGACCAGCGACAGGATCCGGGCGGCGGCCGCGAAATCGCCCCAGCGGGCCGTCCGGCGTACGGCCGCTTCAGTATCCTCGCCCCATTGGCGAATTTGCCAGTCTTCATCGACATGGGCCGCTTTCCATGCCTCCTCCGGGGTCATCCCTCCGCGCGCCACGGCAAGGGCAAGCACCGCCGAGCCCGTCAGCGCCGTCATCAGATGGAGTGCCGCCAGACTGAACGGGTCATGGCCGGCGAGACTATCCTTGAGCCGGTCGAGCGAAGCTTGCGGTTGCGCCACATGAGCGATTCCCTCCGCGAGCATGAGCGGCACGTCGAGAGTCGATTTGGCCCAGGCCAGTACGGGGTCCCAATGAGCCTGCTGCGCCTCGATCAGGCCGCCCGGACCGTCTGCCCGATAGCAGAGGAGATCCGAGCCGGCATAGGCGAGGATGTCGCCGATGACGTCGTCTTCGCGCCCGGGCACCCCGTCGATTGCGCTGTTGGCAAGCTTGGTGAGAGGCATGGTGGCAGGATCGATGAGGTCCTGCTGCGTTCGCCACTCTTCGGCGACCGCCTCGGCAAGCGCCTTGCTCGGCAGCAAGACATGCGCCTTTCCCGGCGTACGCACCGGCTTGCCGTCGAGCAACAGGGCAAAACCATCTCCTTTATCTTCGACGGCAACGCTTTCGTAGAAGCGTTTGGGAAGATTCGTTTTTGATTGCGCGTGCGCAGATGTCTTATCGGGTCCGTCCATGAAGTCCATCAAGGCCCAAGGTCCGCGCCGCGTTCTTCCTGAAAACCGAAAAGGGAAAAGCTTGTCTTCATATGTTCAGGCAACGGCGCCGTGACGTCCACTATTCCTTCCCCCGAGGGGTGAGGAAAGCTGATGCGCCGCGCGTGGAGGTGAAGTTTGTTTTCGATGCCTTCGGGAAGCTCGGTGCCGCTTGGATATTTGGTGTCACCCAGGATCGGATGGCCAATGATGGCCATGTGGGCGCGAAGCTGGTGCTGCCGCCCGGTGACCGGCTTAAGGG
>CAYWBS010000755.1:0-1921 GCA_964456215.1 uncultured Hyphomicrobiaceae bacterium | reverse complement strand
AATCCTCCCTTATGCGATTCTACAAATCTGTCCCATAGGCGCTGACGTCAGACAGTCTACGGGCGAATTTGAGTCAGATGCATTCCTCCACTTCCAGCCATGACAGATTTTTGTCCAGATTTGGCCAGCCGCCAGAAAACTGATGGTCCGTTTGCCGTTTTCATTCCGCTTCCTTGGCTAACGGTAGCGGCGGCCCTCCCGGGCAAGTCGCTTCATATCGGCATGGCCCTCTGGCACCTGGCAGGCGTCAGGCAATCAAGATCGATCGCACTTTCAAACAAAATCGCTCGCCAATTTTCGGTCGACCGTAATTCAAAATACCGGGCGCTCTCCTGGCTTGAAGAGGCCGGACTAATCACGGTGGAGCGAAGAATTGGCCAATCGCCGACGATCACGTTACTCGACCGCGATAATAACTCAGTCGCTGATAAATGAGTTCGCGTAGAGAAATGTCGCGTTCGTCGGTTAGTCCCGGCCTCTGGCCCCGCCTCATGCGGGCATCGACGGCGGCCGCCTACGTCGACGAGAGATCTATTGATGCTTTCCGCCGTGCTGTTGGTACACTCTGGCCAAAACCGCTTAGAATTGTTGGAAAGGGAGAGCGATGGCTAAAGGAGGATCTCGACGAAGCGATCGACAAGGCGACAAATCGGCTTACACCCGTGAGCGACGCCGCAGACGTCTTGTAAAACCACCTGGATGGCCGCGATATATGATCGCCAAATCCCTCAAAAGCGGCAATGCTGCTTATTATTGGAACCCTCCAACGCGGAACATTAAAGCCGGTTTTCCTCTGACGCGTGAAGCTCTCGGCAAAGATTACGCCAGGGCCGTAGTCCGGTGTGACGGCCATTTGGACGATCCGAATGACACAGGTCTAAATGGTTTCCTTGACTCATGGCGCAGCAATCGCGACGCGGTGAAGGATCTCGATCTTTCCCCCAGCTTCGGCAGTGTCGATTGGTGGATAGAGCGTTACTTGCAATCAACGGCATTTCTTAAGCTCGGCGATCGCTCACGAGCGGACTACCGTGGATATTTGATGCGTATTGCCGATGTACGAACGCGAGATGGGCGTCGATTTGGCGACCTGCCAGTTAAAAGCATCACGCCGGCCGCCGTGGACCGTTTATATGAACGCGTTTCTCACGGCAAACGCGGGCCTAGATATCGGCAGGCAAATCATGAAATGGATGCTGCCCGTCGCGCTTGGACAGTGGTTCAGCGCCGTTATGCTGCACAGTTCCCAAACAACAATCCTTTTATAGGGCTTGAGCGCATCCGGAAGATCACGCCTATTAAGGAAGCGATCCGAGACCAAGCCTACGCGCTTGCTTTTACATTGCGCGATATGGGACATGCACCACTCGGCGCGGCCGCCCTAATATGCTTTGAGTGGTTACAGCGTCCCGAGAATGTTCTAGCCGGATGGATTTCGTGGTCACACTACCGCCCACCCGAACGACCGAACCACGTCCGCATTATCCACCATAAGACCGGCGAAGTCGTTTGGCACCCCTTGGAGCACGATGGCCAGCGATTCTATCCCGAAATAGAAGAATACCTTGCAACTGTGCCACGGCTCGGCGTGCCTATTGTCTTAATGTCTGCCAAACACGGAGAACCAAGGCCATATTCTGGCGGACATCCCCGGCGGTTGATACGCGTTGCTCGGCAAAGGGCAGAACTGCCCAGCCATGTCACTCTGGCTGCCTGTCGCCACGGCGGGCTTACAGAATTGGGGGACGCCGAACTAACTGAACAGCAGGGCATGGCTCTATCGGCGCACAAGACCGCATCAGCCTTTCGCCTCTATGTCAAACGTACCGAACAGCAAAGGCTGGCCGCCACACGGCGACGGCGCGCATGGGTAAATCAGAACGCCAGGGGAACGAGAGTCAGAATAGACGACCCCAAATGA
>CAYWBS010000754.1:0-1921 GCA_964456215.1 uncultured Hyphomicrobiaceae bacterium | reverse complement strand
CGCGCGGCCGGGCATTGTTGCGTGCCTCCTGATGGCGACTATGCCGGCGGACGGCCTGGCTGACAGTGATCGGGAAAGGGTGACGATCGTCTTGGCCGGCGATACCGGCTTCAGCCCGAACCAGGCCAAAGTCATGCCTCTCGGCAGTGCCAAGCACGGCCGCTTCCTCACCTGGGATCAGGCCACGGCGCTCATCGCCGGGGACATCGACGGCGATATCAATTTTCTCAATCTTGAATCGGTGGTGACGGGCCGGAACAACCTTCCGCCGGACGGCAAGGGCCAGACCAGCCCCTATAATTTCAGGACCCACCCGAACGGGCTGCGCCATTTGGTTCGCGGCGGTTTCAACGTTATCGCGCTCGCCAATAATCATTCCATGGACTATGGCGAAGCCGGTTTGCGGGAAACGCTTCGTCATGCCGAAGAGGCGCGGGCGGTCGGCCTCCTCGCCCATGCCGGCATCGGGCTGAACCGGCGGCAGGCGGCGGCAGCCAAGATATTTACCGTCAATGGGTCGGCGATTGCGTTTTCAGCCACCGGAATCGTGACCAACGGACTTGATCGTCACCGCGCCGGAAAAAGGAAACCGGGCCAAACCGCCTACCGGCGGACAGAGGATTTCGGGGAAGTGCTCGCCCGCCTGGCCCGCACGGAGGCGGCCTACAGGATTCTCTCCATCCACTATGGCAAGGAATATGATGTCGGAACCGACGCCCGGCAGACCCGCGACTGGCGGCGCCGGGCGGCGCTCAAAGCCGGAATCGATCTGATCGCCGGCCATCATGCCCATGTGGTCCGCGGCGTGGAAATCGCCGGTGGGTCGATCATTTTTTACGGCCTGGGGAACTTCCTGCATCACGGCACAAGGGATTTGCACGGATTGGGACCGTGCCGCGATTATGGGCTGGTCGCCCGCGTCCACCTCGCCCGGGCGGCAGGCGGCCGGCTGGTGCCGCGCGCCATCGAGGCGATCCCGGTAACCGATACGCATCTCCGGACCCGACGCTTCAAGAGCGCCGCAGAGGCGCGCCTCAGGCTCCTCGCCCTCAACAGTCTGGGCGCCCGCCTGGACAACCCGGCGGAAGGCGTGCGCGGGGTGCGCTTTGCACCACAGCCCGATGGGACCGGACTCTACTGTCTGCCGGGCGCCGGCAGGGAATCCGGCAGGATCGGAGCGCTTTGCCGGTCCTGGCGGCCGGCGCCGGCGGTACCGCCCGGGCTGCGCCGCGCCGTTCTCCGCTCCTGCGGCGACCAATGAAGCAACGGCGGCATGTCCCTTGCCAATTTCGCCTGCACGCGGCAGACATTGCCGCCGGGCGGCGCCCGGCCGGTCTTTAGTTTTGCCGCCGGCTTCCGGTCTACTCAGCCTTCGAGCCTCCTGATATTGGGTGGGCGTGTCGGCCTTTTCTTGCAGCGAGGTTCCATATGTCTCTTTTAAAACCCGGCCTGAAAGGTGAAGCAGAGTTGATCGTTGGCGAGGAGCACACCGCCAAAAGCGTTGGCGGCGGCCGGATCGGCGTTCTGGCGACGCCGGTGATGATCAATCTGATAGAAGCGGCCGCGTTGCAGGCCATCGAGGCGTATCTCCCGGACGGCTATCAAAGTCTCGGAACCTATCTGGAGGTTTCTCATGTTGCGGCGACGCCGGTCGGCATGCGCGTTTCAGCGACCGCCGAACTGGTGAAGGTGGAGGACCGCCTGCTTGAATTCGTGGTGAGAGCAACTGACGAGGTGGAGGAAATCGGCGCGGGAATTCATCGCCGCATTGTCGTAAATGTGGAAAAGTTTGCCGTCCGCGTCGCCCGGAAGACGCCGTCAAAGCAATGAGTCCGACACGCTGTTGAGCGCTGTCTCAGAACAGGTTTAGTCGTCTGTGAAGAACGGCTAAGCGTTTGATGGATCGGCGCAAATCCCATTA
>CAYWBS010000753.1:0-1923 GCA_964456215.1 uncultured Hyphomicrobiaceae bacterium | reverse complement strand
GTGATGGTCTCAAAGGTGCCGGGCGGTCTGAATTCGAGCGCCGTGCCGAGCGCAGCCAGGCCAAGAGATTGGCAAGACGCTTGTTGACGTTATTGATGTTGAAGGTGGCTATCTTCATTTTGAATGGGGCTTTTCCTTAGGTGGTGGCTGCGCTGGCAGAATGTCGTCGATATTGGGCGCTGGCCCCTCTCCCACCCGCAGAAACATAATCGATGGGCAGTGGAATTCCCTGATGGGCAAACAGGGAATCTTCTCGGAGGAAACAGGGAGCGGTGCATCTCAAATGGCCGCATCTAGTCGAAGAGCGGACCTTCTGAGCTCGAGCGCCAACTTCTCCGAATGCCCAAAGCGGACTTTCACATTTCAACCGGCGGAATAGGATCGGGACTGCATTCTTAGTCGTGAACGCAGGCAAATCATGCCCCGATTGGTCATTGTCTCGAATAGGGTCCCCGACCTCAACGGATGGCAGCCATCCGGGGGCTTGGCCGTCGCGGTTCTAGACGCCTTAAGAGACAATGGCGGGCTCTGGTTCGGATGGAATGGTTTGATCGCCAGAGATGCCAAACCGGTTGACGTTGCCGTCAATGAACACGGCACGATTACGCTTGCGACTGTTCCTCTCAGCGAGAATGACTATGAAGAGTATTATTTGGGGTTCTCGAACAGCGCTATTTGGCCGGTGTTTCATAACCGCCTTGATCTCGCGAAATTCGACCCTGCCCAAGCTGAGGGTTATCGTCGGGTTAATGTAGAGTTTGCCAAGCAGCTGTCTCCCCTGCTCCGCGCGTCCGACCTCATTTGGATCCACGACTATCATCTTATCCCGCTCGCTGCTCATTTGCGGGTTCGCGGACATCACAATCCCATTGGTTTTTTTCTACATATCTCATTCCCATCACCGGATGTCCTGGTGGCTGCACCAGAGCACGAGTGGCTGATGGACTCGTTTCTGTCTTATGACCTTGTGGGATTTCAAACGGCGTCAGATGCTGGCAACTTTCACCGGTTCCTGCTCAACTTCGAGGGTACAAGCCAGTCGGAAAATAAACTCGTGGCACGGGGCCGGACCATCGTCACGGGAGTGTTCCCAATCGGTATCGACGTCGAGGCTTTTGCCGCCATGGCTCACACCTAAGAGGCTGAGGAACGGATTCAACGGCTGCACCGACGAGCGACTGCCCGCGTGCACATTATCGGCGTCGACCGGCTCGATTACACGAAGGGTTTGCCGGAACGGTTGCGGGCGTTTCGGCGGCTGCTGGAGCTATATCCTGAAAACCGAAAGGTCGCGACGCTCATGCAGATCGCGGCGCCGACGCGCGAGGATGTCGACATTTATGTCGAGATCCGAAAGGAACTGGAGCAACTTGCCGGCGCCATTAATGGCAAATTTGGAGACTTTGATTGGACGCCCGTGCGCTATATCCACAGATCGGTTGGAAGAGAGACGCTGGCCGCCCTGTTCAGGGGGAGCGATGTTGGTCTAGTCACCCCCGCTCCGTGATGGAATGAACCTGGTCGCAAAGGAATATGTGGCCGCGCAGGACGAGCGCGATCCTGGCGTGCTCGTATTGTCGCGGTTTGCTGGGGCGGCGGAGGATCTTGAAAAAGCCCTGATTGTCAATCCATACGATGCCGACGACGTTGCCCAAGCCTTGCAGCAAGCAATTAACATGCCACAAACGGAGAGGTGTGAGCGCCACGACGCGCTCTTGAAGCGGGTCCGAGTTCGAGACGCAAAGCACTGGCGGGAAAGCTTTTTGCACGCCTTACGGAGTGTGTGCGATTAGCTGTTTGCCTGATGTTTGCAAATCTCCCGCCCGGCGTGGGCCGACCTGGTCAAGATAGAGGGTTGATAAGACGGTCCGCGATGATTAGCTAATAGACTTGATGGGATTTCCCTCCCCATCATTGTTCCCC
>CAYWBS010000752.1:0-1923 GCA_964456215.1 uncultured Hyphomicrobiaceae bacterium | reverse complement strand
CAAAAGACCGGCTAGTAGATAGAGCTCGAACGAGTTGACGGGTGAGAACCGGTACAGGAACGCCCCCGCATAGGCAGCGATCCCGAAAAATGTGGCGTGTCCAAGGGAAAGCAGACCCGCCGTTCCAAACAGCAAATGTAGTCCCATGCAGCCGATCGCGAAAACCAGGCCGTAACACAGGATAATCAATGGATAGGGTGCAAGCAGCATCGGCATCGGAAGAAACAGAGCCACCGCTGCAGTAGCCGACAACAAATTTTTTTGGTTTTCAGTCCGCGGGCGGATCACCGCTGATGCTCCGTGCCCATCACTGATGGTCGGGTTTTTGCGGAAGAGCCGCCGGAAAAGCCGGCATCAGCCGCGGAGCGTCATCATGACGTCCTCGTTTTCAAGGGCCTGGCTAGGCGTTCCGTGAAAGATAATCTCGCCGCGATCGATGGCGTATAACCGATCCGCGATCGCAGACGCCGTGAGCAAATTCGATTCAGCGATTAGAATAGAGATTCCCATGTCCTTGATTTTGTTCACTGCGTCCGTGAACCTCGAAACGATGACCGGCGCCAGCCCTTCGAAAGCTTCGTCAAGCAGCAGCAATGAGGGCGCCAGCGCCATGGCCCGGGCGATGGCCACCATTTTTTTCTGACCACCACTGAGATTGAGACCCTGTCGGCTCGTCAGATCGCGGACCTCCGGAAAAACCGAAAACGCCCGATCCTCGGCAGTGTCGCCACTCTCGGACTCACCAGCCGGGGAATTCTCTTCGGACAGCCACCGGCTGATCATCATATTCTCGGCAACCGAAAGCTCGGGGAAAATTCCGCAGTCCTCGGGGGCGTACCCTATGCCCTTCCTGGCCCGTTCATGCGCCGGCAGGCCGGTAATATTGCTGCCATGGAAATCGATACTGCCCGAACGCACGGGAAGCAGCCCCATGATGCTCTCCATGGTCGTGGTTTTGCCGGCTCCGTTGCGCCCCACCAGGCAAACGACCTCACGGTCCCCCACCGTCAAAGATATGTTCTGCAGGACGTGGGCGGCGCCCCGGTAAGTGTTTACATTGTCGATTTTGAGCATAACGCAATAACCTTGAGGGCTGTCAGCCGGGGCGCGCAGTCCCGAGCAGCTTTGTTGCGACTTCCTCGTTTTTGCGAATTTCTTCGGGCGTACCGTCGGCGAAGATGGTTCCCTCGTGCATAGCGACGATGCGATCGGAATATTTGAAAACGACATCCATATCGTGTTCGATGACAACCGCGGTCACATTGCCGGATCGCACCACCGAGGAAATTGTGTCCATGATTTGCAGCTTGTCGCGTGTACTGACGCCACTCGTCGGCTCGTCGAGGAACAGAAGCCTTGGGCGCAATGCGTAGGCCACGGCGACGTCGAGCAGCTTGCGCTCGCCCTGCGCCAATCCGCCGGCGGTTATGCTTTGCTTGTCGTGGAGGCCGAACTGGTGAAGCAAGTCGTCGGCCTCCAGAGTCACATCGCTATCGTGATCAGCGAGTGCCAGGAGGTTCTGTGTCTTGCCCTCCCGAGAGAAAATTGCAAGCGCCACATTGTCAAAAGCCGACAAGTCATCGAACAGATTGACCAGTTGAAAGCTCCGGGCGATCCCGGATTTCACCCGGTCATTGACCGACGAAAACGTGATGTCCTTCTCGTCGAGAAGAATTTGTCCGGCGTCGGGATGAAGAAAGGCACTGATAAGGTTTACCAGCGTCGTCTTGCCGGCGCCGTTGGAGCCGACCAGTGATAGAAACTCTCCCTCGGCGACAGTGAAATTGACATTGTCGACTGCGTGGGTGTCCCCGAAATATTTCCTGAGGTTCACTGTTCGCAGCAAAGTCATTGCGCCGCTCCCTGTTCATCATCCCGAAGCTCCGGCGCCGCCCCTTCTTCCTTACGCCGAAGCCTCACTAT
>CAYWBS010000751.1:0-1927 GCA_964456215.1 uncultured Hyphomicrobiaceae bacterium | reverse complement strand
AATGAAGCCGGAGGCGACGAGCGCGCCGCCGAGGAAGATGATCCGCCCCCTGCCCCCGCAGTCGCCCCGATTCCCGACGGTTCTGCCCCCCGATGAGCGCAGCGGTTTCGCCTTGCGGATATGTGCCTTTAGGCGCAAGAAACTTTACGCTCAGCGCGAAATCTATCATACAGCTTGCAACACGTTCACCGGCCCGGTCCGGTCGATGTGAAATATCATCGGAAGATTTCTTCTCGATGCAGGCCCAGGGAAGGTATTCTTGTCGCTGCCGCGACACGACCGCAAGCCGACCGTGCCACCCGGCAGAATAACGGTGTCCGTGTGTGCATCTGAAAAGTAGGTATCACGGGGCCATGGCTCGGTTCCAATAGTTTTGCCAGAGTTTGTATTCGCTTTTGTAGAGGGCGCGGAGTTGGCACAGGGCGGTGGTGCCGGGTTCTCGCCAGCGCATGCCGGATTCCTTGAGACGCTGGCAGACCACCGTTTTGCACGCGGCTTCGACCATGCCCGAGCCGATTTGCCAGCCTTGGGAAACGTATCTTGGATAGTCCATCCGGTGGAGGTTGTTGCGGAGGTAGCCCAGCAATTGGCGGTGAGCTTCCGACGCCTCCGCCGACGCGCCGGTCATGTCGCGAGTCTTCAGTTCGCGCAGCAAGAACTCGCCTCCTTTGTGTTTCAGTGTGTGACACCACGCCGCGGTCTGCTGTTGGCGGGACGCGTCGTCTCGCCAGAGCACTTTGGCGAACTCCAACAGGTGTTCCGAGGCGTGGTAGAAATCCAGGATGAACTCGATGTCGCGAGCGGTCCCACCCAGCACGTCGAGTAGGCAGCTTTCCAAGCCATTGCCGCCATCGGTCAGACCGATGACCACGTCAGCCCCGGAAATGCCGACGGACCGACATTCGGCGCGGAGTTGCTGGCCGATCTCCTCCAGCGACATCAACCCCGCCACATAACGCGTGTCCCAGATTCGCCGGAGTCGTTTCTCGCCGGGTGGCTGCGGGTTAAACACCAGCCCGACCCACGGCATGCGGCACTCGACCTTCTCGCCGCTCGGTCCTTGTTGCGGCACGCCGGTCGCGTCGAGTCCCACATAAGCCACGCACCGGCCGGTGGCGTCGAGGTTCCAATCCCAGGCCTCCTCCGCGCCGAACGTCTCGCCGGTGGCGCGGCGCCCGGCGATGTCCGCGCCGACGGATTCCGTGGTCCGTTGCACTGTCGAGGCCGAGACTCTCAGCCCCGTCAACCGTGGCAAAACGTGTCGGGCAGTCGGCTCGAAGGGCTCCAGCACGCCCATCAACGAAATGACTTCACGCGCCCCCGGGGTCTGTCTGTCGTCGATGCCGAACTCCACGTCCGTGGGGAACCAGCCCGACTTGCAGTGCCGGCAATGATAATAAGCCCGCTCGTAGACGATCTTGCCAAACAGACAAGTGGGACGGCACCTGCGATAGCCGACGAACTTCGCGTCTTCGCAGCAGTGGGGACAGCTCACGCTGGATCCTTGGTACCCCTTTTTTTCCGCTCCGAAAGAGCGGCGTCCAGGGCGCGGGCTCCAATGCGATGCACGGCGTCTCGAATCTGAAACTCAGTCGCTCCCAACAAATGCCGGTTCTCCTTCGACGCCAACAGCCGCGCCACGGCACGAATCTCCACCGCGGCTCCCGCCCGCACGATATCCTCGATCCGTTCCGCCTCTGCCTCCTGTCCCGCCGTCAAAATGACCTCGTCCATGGTTGCCCTCCTTGGGTTTACCCATCGAATTCCTTTGATGTCTCGCCCGCACCGATATTCTCCCAAATTTCCCACCTACTTTCGAGACGCACACACCGGGCCTGCCAACCGACACCGCTGTGATTGCAAAGTTTACGCCCAGGAAAGGATTGTCAAACTTGCAACAAACTCGGCTGGCATTGGCCAATGGTCA
>CAYWBS010000750.1:0-1930 GCA_964456215.1 uncultured Hyphomicrobiaceae bacterium | reverse complement strand
GCCAGCGCATGGGCATATTTTCCGGCTCCGGCGTTGGCAAATCGGTCTTGCTGTCCATGCTGGCCCGCAATACCGCGTGCGATGTGTCCGTCGTCGGCCTGATTGGTGAACGCGGGCGGGAAGTTCAGGAATTCATTGAAGATAATCTAGGACAAGAAGGGCTCGCCCGCTCGGTGATCGTCGTAGCGACCTCCGACGAGGCGGCCTTGCTGCGCCGTCAGGCCGCCTATTTGACGATGGCCCTTGCTGAATATTTCCGCGATCAGGGGGACAATGTCCTGTGCATGATTGACAGTGTGACCCGGTTCGCCATGGCGCAACGGGAGATTGGTCTGTCCGGCGGCGAACCGCCGACGACCCGGGGATATCCGCCGACGGTCTTTTCCGAGTTGCCGCGGCTCCTTGAGCGCGCCGGGCCGGGAACGGGCAAAGGTTCAATAACCGGCCTGTTTACCGTCCTGGTTGAGGGCGATGACCATAATGAGCCAATTTCAGACGCCGTCAGAGGCATCCTCGATGGACATATCGTTATGGATCGTGCCATTGCGGAACGCGGGCGGTATCCCTCGATAAATATTCTGAAATCAGTTTCGCGTACAATGCCTGACTGTCTGAGTGAGGCGCATCGGCAGATCGTTGCCCGAGCGAGGCGGCTGCTGACGACCTACGGCGATATGGAAGAGCTAATTCGCCTTGGTGCATATAGGGCGGGTAGCAGCGGGGAAGTCGACGAGGCCATTTTTTTCAACCCGATGCTTGAGGCGTTTCTCTCCCAGGCAAAAGGCGAATCGGTCTCTTTGCAGGACGGCATTACGCAGCTGGCACGGATATTGAATGATAATGAGCCAGGATATGAAGCAGTTAAGGGTAACGACCAATGAAATCACGTGAGACCTTAATGCGCCTTTATCGGTTCGACGTCGATGAAAAGCGGCGGCAAGTTACCGACATCGAGGTCATGATCAACGAGTTCAAGCGCATGGCGGCGGATCTCGACCGCCAGATCGAAGTCGAGCAGGAAAACGCCGGCATTTGCGATGTTAACCACTACGCCTATCCGACATTCGCAAAGGCTGCAATTCAGCGGCGCGACAATCTCCTTGCTTCCGTTTCCGAGCTGGAATCGAAACTCGAAAAGGCACGCGACGAGCTGTCTGAAGCTTTCGAAGAGCTCAAAAAAGTCGAATTATTGGACGAGCGGGAAACGGAACGCGATATCCGGGAGCTCGATAAACGCGAACAAAGCCAGTTGGACGAAGTCGCTTCCAATGCGCTTCACGGAACCTACTCCTAGCCGGATCGTGTTTTTGACCGTTTGTGCACCGGTTGGCGGCCAATCCTGTGCCGCCGCCCGTGCGCACGATGCGCATGAACGGCAGCGTTCACTGTTTCGGTATAGGAGTCGAGGCGGCTGCCGCCCAAGGTCGGCGGAACCGATGATCCCCGGAAAAGTGCGTGCCCACCGTCAACCGAAGTCCACCTCACGCCGCTTTACGGCCCGGTCCCTTTTCTGACCCCGAATAAGCAGAGCAGAGCTTGTTACCCTCATCTCTTGCCGCACGATACGTCGTTTTGTCCGCAATCGGTTTTATCAAGGACAAGGCATGCACGCAGCGATCAGCAGATTCCTTGTCGCTCCAGCCGGCATCCCGCGTAAGAGCCATTACGGCGGCCTTATCGAGGGGCTTTCCCCTTTCATTCCCCGACGATTCGTAGATCGCGGCATTGAAAATCATAAGCGCCAATCGTCGCTGATTGGGATCGTCGCTCCATTTCGCGGCTTTTGATATCATGCCAAGGAAACCGAACATTCTGACCTCCAGTGTAGATTCTCACCCCGCATTTTGGGCGAGACTTCACTTCTTATGTGATTCGCCAGGGGGCCCGAAATGTCCCGGAGTGCCGGATGTGGAACGGGACCGCGTTGTCA
>CAYWBS010000749.1:0-1930 GCA_964456215.1 uncultured Hyphomicrobiaceae bacterium | reverse complement strand
TCTTTCAAACTGACTTTAGGTTGGACCATGCCGATAATGCGTTCGCCGGAAATTGCGTAATCAACCATCTCGAGATAGCGGGGCTCGAAAATATTGAGGGGAAGGCTGGCGCGAGGCAAAAGGATAACGCCGCTCAATGGGAAGACGGGGATCAGCACAGGAAGATCCGTCCATTTCAGATATCGTCGGGTGGGTCCTATGGTTTCACCTCCCACTTGAAATCAGGAGAAGAGAAAGGATGACAGGCGCCGCCGGCCCTTAATGCTCAGAGGATCGTCAACGCCCCATGCGTCAAAGAATTCGAGCAATTGCTTGCGCGCGGCGTCTTCTTTCCAGCCGCGGTCCCGCTTGAGGATTTCGAATAGCTCGTTGAGTGCTGCTTCGCGGTTCCCTTCGAAGTTCAGCGCCATGGCCAACTTGAACCGGGCGTCATGATCATTCGGGTCCGCGTCAATCCTCGCTTTGAGCGCGGCGGTGTCGCCAGCTGATCCGCTTTTCCGGGCGAGCGCAAGCATGGCTTCGGCGTTGGCAATCGGTGCGGCCGACTTCTTTTCCGGTGGTGTAACGGCGAGTGTCTGCTCGGCGCGGTCCAGATCGCCGGATTTGATGTAGCATTTGGCGAGTCCGGCGATGGCGTTTTCGTTTTCGCGATCCTCCGAAAGGACGGCGCCATAGACCTCGACCGCTTGCTGAATATCGCCGGACTCAAGCGCCAGCTCGGCCGTCTCCAGCACCGAGTCGATGGTGCTGAATGCATCGCCTCCGGTAAGGCGCTCGATGAATGTCTTTATTTGGCTTTCGGGCACTGCACCCATGAACGCGTCGACGGGGCGGCCATTCCTAAAAGCATAGACAGTGGGCACGGACTGAATTCGCATCTGCTGTGCAATTGCCGGATGCTCATCGATATTGAGCTTGACCAATCGCACCTTGCCGTCGGCTTGTTTGACGATTTTCTCCAGCACCGGCGTCAATTGCTTGCACGGCCCGCACCATGGCGCCCAAAAGTCGACCAGGACCAATGCGTCCTTTGAGCCGTCAACGACATCGGCTACGAAATCCGCCGACGTGGTATCCTTGATCAGGTGCTGGCCGCCGCCCTGATGGCCGTCAGCCGCTCCAAGGATAGGCGTCTCCATCGGCAAGTCTCCTCAATCCGTTTTTCCCCGTCTGAAAGAAATTCCGCCACATATGAGATAAGAACTCATCTTCGCGCGGCAAGAAGGACTTTTCGCGCCGGCCGGCGGCTAGGGAAAGATCGCCGGCACCGGCAGGTTCGCTCATGAGTACACGTCTCGGACCTTATTTGACAAGGCGATCAGGCGCGGCTTCGCCGCAGCAGGAAAATTTAGCTATCGGCTGCAACGGACGCATCTAGTCCGAGACAGACAGAATGACGGGCTCATGACCTGTCGCCTTAATAAATGTCAAAAGATCGTCTCTGGCAATGGTGGTCGTGGCAGTGTTCTCAAGCGGATGATAATTGAGCGTGTCCCGTTCCATCATGGCGGCATCGAGAATAACGTTTATGCGCTTCTCCGCATCGTTGATCAGCGCAAAGGGCGTAACCGCGCCGGGCTCGACCCCAAGGGTCTCCATAAGCAATTCCGGTTTGCCGAAGCTCAGCCGTCCCGAGCCGATCCGGTGGTGCAAATTCCTCAAATTTATGCGAGCATCCTCGAGAGCCACAACGAGCCAAAGCTGGTCTTTCTTGCATTTCAGGAAAAGGTTTTTCGTGTGACTGCCGGGAATGTCGCCGCGCAGCGCCTGCGATTCCTCTACGGTATGAAGGGGCGGATGTTCCACGGTCTTGGCGTCGATCCCAAGCCCGGTCAGGAAATCCAGAAGTCTGTCGCGTTTTTCTGACCCGCTCATGTCAACAACTCCCGCCCTTTAGCGCAGTTGACAGTTGATGTTCCGGCCCCGGAAC
>CAYWBS010000748.1:0-1944 GCA_964456215.1 uncultured Hyphomicrobiaceae bacterium | reverse complement strand
GATTTGATGGCGGCGGCCGGTCCGTCCCCGCTGCCGCCCGACTCGATGACGTCGACAAGCTTGCCTTCCTTGGTATCGACGATCGCTATCTTGTTGCGCGCGTTGGCGGCGACCAGGAAATAGCGTCCCGACTTGTCGAATCCGCCGTCATGCAGGAACCGCTCGGCTTCAATGGCGGTGACCTTGAGGTTCTTCACGTCCTTGTAATTCACCAGCAAGATATGCCCGGTCTCCTTGATGTTGACGATGAATTCCGGGTGATAGTGGGAGGCGACGATCGCGGCGACGCGGGGTTCGGGATGAAATTCCTGGGTGTCATAGGTCATGCCGCGGGTCGACACGATCTTCAGCGGCTCCAGCGTCGCGCCGTCCATGATCACGTATTGCGGCGGCCAGTACGACCCGCCGATCGCGTATTTATCCTCCCAGCCCTTCATCTTCGACGTTTCAACGGAACGCGCTTCGTTACCGATCTTGAGCTCGGCGACGGTTGTCGGCGTTTCCATCCACAGATCGATCAGGTTGATCTTGGCGTCCCGGCCGATCGTGAACAGATAGCGGCCCGATGCCGACATGCGCGAAATATGTACCGCGTAGCCGGTCTTGATCGTCGTCACGATCTTCTTCGATGCCCCATCGATCAGCGCCACTTCGCCGACGTCGCGAAGCGTGACGGCGAACAAATTATCCAGATTAAGCTTGTTCATTTTCTTTTTCGGCCGCTTGTCGACCGGCACATGGACCTTCCATGTGGCCCTCGCTTCCTTCATCCCGAATTCGGGCGGTTGCGGCGGATCGATCAACAGGTACCGGGCCATCAGGTCGATGTCTTCCTTGGTAAGATCTCCGGACGTGCCCCAGTTCGGCATGCCCGCCGGCGAGCCAAAGGTGATGAAATCGCGTAAATGCTCGTAGCCGTTCTTGCGGGTGATATCGGTTGTCAGCGCCTTGCCCGTGGCGCCCTTGCGCAAAACGCCGTGGCAGCCGGCGCAGCGCTCGAAATAGATCTGCTTCGCGCGATTGAATTCGGAATCGGTAATGACCGGGTCTCCGGGTTTCCTGCCGGGGATCTCGACCCCGATGTCCTTCAGAACGTTGAGGCTCGGCTCGTACCTTTCGGCCGGCGTCGTCTGGTGTTTTTTGACGTCCGCTTTGGGCTGGCTCTGGGCGACACGAATTTCTTGACCTCCGAGGAACAGGACGACCAGGCCCGCGCCAAGCAAGAAGCTGGTTGTCCGGGAAAGAGCTGATGTCTGCATGGGACCCCTCCGCGCTGTTGGCTGTAGCTGGCGAAGTGTAAGAAGGCCTGTTTGTATTCATCTTGACTTTCGTCAAGTCGCCCGGCAGTGGAGCTATCGGATAAGGGGTGCCGCTGGAATGCCAAATCTGACGAGGGTCTGAATTCCGTGGCAGAAGGGCGTGGAACGGATTGATGGCGCCAATTCGCACGATCGTTTGCACTGTTCTCGCCGCGGTGATGAGCGCGGCGGCCGGCATCGGCGCGTGCCACGCCCAGCCGGCGGAATTCCCGCAAGCCGAGCTCCGGTCACTCTTTCCCGGAAGCGATGGCGTGCTTCAGGCCGGGCCGCATTCCGGCTCGCCGCCGGCCGCGGCCGTAATCCGCGACGGCAAACTGACCGGCTACGCGTTGTCGACGCTGGCGGTCGTGGGATCCGTCGGCTTTTCGGGAAGACCTTTGGATGTCCATGTCGGCTTGGGTCTGGATGGCCGCATTACCGGCGCCAGGCTCGTCGCGCATCAGGAACCGATCCTCGTCATCGGCGTTCCGGGGGACGAGCTGGAAGCCTTCGTCAACGGCCTTGCCGGGCTCGATGTCCGCAGAGCGAGCGGCACCAAGCCGGGCGGTGCGGCGGCGGCACCGGATCATGTCGCCGGCGCCACCGTGTCGAGCTACCGGCTCGACTTCGACATCGCACAGGAAGG
>CAYWBS010000747.1:0-1950 GCA_964456215.1 uncultured Hyphomicrobiaceae bacterium | reverse complement strand
TGGCACGCAGATGCCGGGTGAGGAGCCGTCCACAGCATCAAAAGCGGACATTGACTCGATCCTCAGGCTTGCGCGCTGCTATTCGCAGCTTCCACGCGTTTAGTGCCTGCATTTCAACTACCAGCACTCATGCTCGAGGCCGGTGCGCTACGGGTGGATTGCGCTCCAACTCCTTATCTTTCTTATTCGAATTGCCGCGGCCATCAGCATGGAGAGGCATCACGTGATCCAGTAGGCAGGATCGATCGTTTGTTAGGGTTGATCAGCCTGCATATCGCGGGAACAAAAGAACTCATTTAATACGGAGTGAAACGTCAATGCACCGACTGCTAACCTTGTGGTCGCCCTGTGCGGCCATCGCCTTTGCCATGACCTTCAATTTGCCAGCTGCTGCGGCCGCTGAGGGCGACGCCCCGAAGATCACCCACACGACGGTGTTGTCCGAACTGGACAACCCATGGGACATGGCCTTTTTGCCTAATGGGACCATCTTCTTCACCGAGAAGTGCCGCGGCCTATCCGTGCGGCTCCCCTCCGGCAAGGTCAACCCTCTTTTGGGGATGAAGGACAGCAAGGGCTACGCAAGCACCGCAGACGACCTTTTCTGCGAGGGTCAGGCCGGGATGAACGGCGTGGCGGTCGATCCCGACTTCGCCAAGAATCGGCAGATATACGTCTACTCGGCGTCCAGCAAGTCTAAGCCGACCACCAATCGCGTGATGCGACTGACTGTGAACGACGATTTCAGTGGAGTCTCTGACCGGACCGACATAATTGATGACATCAAGTACAAGCCGGCCGCAACGGATCATCCGTTTGGAGGCCCGGGCGCGCACAACGGAGGGCGTCTCCGTTTCAATCCGGGTGACGGTTTTCTCTACGTAACGACAGGCGACACCCACAACGGTCAGGTCCCGCAAAGCCCGACGCTCATCGGCTCCAAGGTGCTGCGTGTGGACCGGGATGGCAAAGCTGCGGCTGGCAACAAACCGCCGAAGGGCTTCGATCCGCGGACCTACACCTACGGCCACCGCAACGTACAGGGCATCGCCTTCCGACCAGGCAGCAATCAGCCGGTTGTCGCCGAGCACGGCCCCTGGCACTCCGATGAAATTACTTTACTTAAGAACGGTGGCAATGGCGGGTGGGACCCGCGCCCCAATATGGCCGGGCGTGGCGACTGCCCTGACAACTACTGCGGCTATCAACCGAACCAAATGGAGGGCATGAACCCGAAAGAGCGGGCGGCTTACATGCCTATGACGGATACCAAGACCTACCCCGACGCAATGCGACCAGCCTGGACCAACAACGGCCTCTCGCAGGGCACGTCCAGCGCCGCGTTTCTGACCGGCGATCAGTGGGGTGCGTGGAGCGGCCGTCTGGCTGTCGGCATCATGGGGATCGGTTTCGGAGGAACACCGGTCGGCCAGCGCATCGACGTGATTGAAATCGCCGACGACGGCGTGTCCGTGGGTGAAGTCACTTCGATAGCACTGCCCATGGCAGCTGGTCGCTTCCGCTCTGTCGTGCAGGGGCCAGACGGCAGTCTGTACGCGTCCGTGGATGAGGGCAAAATCTACAAGCTAACTCCAAAGAAATGAGCTCATCTCAGCCGCACTGCCTCAGAGCAGTGCGGCTAAACTCGACATCCACTCCTGTTCCTTGGTTTTGTGCCCGCGGCGGACTGCTAGAAAAGTGTGGCAGCCTGAGTCACTGAGATTAGTAGGCATCAGACCAGCTTCAGGTTGTTGGCGACGTGAAAAAAATACTTGCAACCTATCGGGTGGAGATCTCAATGAAGATTCCGATGCTTTTCGTGATTGTCGCTGGACTGACACTGGATGCGGCACAAGCCCAAGATATGGACACTGGCGCTGCACAAAAGATTTATTCGGGGGTATGCGCAAACTGCCATGGTCCGACTGGGCGAGGCATGGCAAGTTTCCC
>CAYWBS010000746.1:0-1956 GCA_964456215.1 uncultured Hyphomicrobiaceae bacterium | reverse complement strand
TAAGGGTGTGCACCTGGACGGCGGTCCGGCAGTGAAAAAGGAGGCTTAGGCAAAGCGAAGGCGTATTGCCTGCCTCAACCGAAAAACGGTTCTCCTTCGGCTCGCTATTTTCGCCTGCACTTGCCCAATTCCTTCCGCGCCACCAATTTGGCGAGGTTCATTGGACCTTGGTCATTGCGCGGAGCGTATTGAGACGGCTGATGGCTTCCTTATTGCCGAGTTCAGCCGCGCGGCGATACCATTTCATTGCGTCTTCGGTACTCGGCTGGGGACCCTTGATGTAGCCTTTCTCGAACAAATTGGGGTCGAAACTCTTGGCAAAGGCGACCGCGCCCGAAGCGCTGCCCTGCTCAGCAAGATACTCGAAGATCAGGCGGGCGCCGGCGATATCGCCGTCGTCCATGAGGTTTGCGCCCCGCGAGAGCATTGAGATCTCCTGAGATTCTGAAAGAATCCGAACTTGGTGCTCGGTTTTCTCGGAGACCATTTGGCCGGATGCCTCTGCTGGCTTATCGCCGGGCGTTTCCGACGCCGCGTCTTTATCCGTACCAACACTGGCTACGCCGGTCGGCGTCATGCCTTCCATCGCTCCGGGCGCCGTCTCTTTAGCCATCGTTCCCGGGGCTGGTGTGATATCGACAGCCGAGATTCGAGTTTCGGGCGCCACATCATCGCCGCGAACCAGAATCACCTCCATAATGAACGATCCGGAATAGTCTGCAGGCGTATTGAGTGCCAAGCCGGCGAGATCGGAAACGCGGACAGCCCAGGAATCATCGCGCTTGCGGCCTTTCGACAGGCTCGATTCCGTCGGCATGCCACGGAAGACGACATAGGCGTTGTCGCTCAATTGTTCATCCGGCAAGTTGATATCGACTGGAAGCGACATACCGGCGTGGCCGGAAATATTCTCGACGGTGAATTTTTGTGGCGGAATGGGCGATGGGCTGCCTGCAGGCGACGGAGCGGTGAACTTTTCGGCAGCCGATTTGTCGAGGGCTGCGAGGAGAGGATGCTGTGCTTCGCCACTGCTCGCCGTGCTTTCGCCCGCCGCCGCCGCAATCTCCGGCGTCTCCGTTCCGGAAGTTTCGCTCGCGCTGGCCGTTGCGTCTGTCGGCGATATCGGCGCGCTTACTTTCTGGCTTACCGACGCGCCATTCTCGCCCGCATCGAGTTGATTGAGCACATAAAGCGTTCCAAAAGTCGAACAGATAAAGACGAGTGCAAGTGAAACATAAAAGCCGAGCATGCTGTCCTGCGGCGCCTCTCTCAATGGGCGCAGCTCAGGATAGTCAGTGCGCAGACCGTCGGTGATATCAATTGCTGTTTCGGAGTTTTCCGTGATCTGCGGCAATCCGGCGTTTCGGCCGGCCGCATATTTGCCGTAGGCAACCGGATCGCTCCCAGCTAAATCAGGTTCATATTCATTGTCGGGTCGCATGGCAGCAAGGTCCGTTCCAATTGGGATTTCTCGATTTCCGGAATGATCTTCAGAGAACCCCGCCATTGGCCGCGGCGCACCGATTTCCTCGCCCATCCACAAATCCTCCGATTCAACGGAGGGATTGTGAGCGTCCGTCGCCAGAGGTCCTGCAGGCTCGGTCGTCTGGGAGTCCCCGCCGTCATTGGTTCCCGCGATGACCGTGGATACCTGGGAAGCAGAGATGTTCGGTGTGGGCGACGAGTTATGCTTTTCAGGCTGCGCGAGCCCGTTGTTGTTGAGAAACGGGCCGGCATGGGGACCTCTGGGTGACTCGAACGTCACGGCCGCCGGCGCGGGCATCGCCCGGTAAGGCGCAAAGTCCGGCTTTGTCTCGGGCCAGGACAATTCACCCTCCGCCGCAATTTTCTCAAGCTCGAACTTTATGAGTTCCACGTCGATATCGATGGCGCCGGCGGCCAGTTGTGCGGCGGCGCCGTTTTTTTCTATATCGCTGCCGTTTTTCACTTTCTCAA
>CAYWBS010000745.1:0-1968 GCA_964456215.1 uncultured Hyphomicrobiaceae bacterium | reverse complement strand
AAGGACCGGCCGAGCCTGGTGGATTTTTTCTGGGTGGCGTTGGCGATCGCCTCCGTCGGCTATTGGATCAACGAATATACCGATTACGCCATCAATCGCGTCAGCGAACCCGATCAATGGGATTTCGCGATGGGCATTATCGGCATCGCCGTCATGCTCGAGACCAGCCGCCGCGTCCTCGGGCTCACCGTCGTCATCATCGCCCTTCTGTTTCTGGCGCAACTCTATTTCGGCAATTACCTGCCCGGCAAGCTCGCCCATTCCGGTCTTGGCGTCGTGCGCATCGTCGAATTCACCTTTTCGACGCAGGAAGCGCTGTTCGGGGTGGTGACGGCGACCTTCGCGACCTTTGTCTTCCCGTTCATGATTTTCGGCGCCTTTCTGGAAGCAAGCGGCGCCGGTCATTTTTTCATGGAACTGGGCACGGCGCTTACCGGCAAATGGCGGGGCGGACCGGCGAAGATCGCCGTCGTCACCTCGGCCCTGTTCGGCTCTATATCTGGGTCCTCCGTGGCCAACGTCGTCTCGACGGGGACCTTCACCATACCGTTGATGAAGCGCATCGGCTTCAAGCCTCATCACGCAGGGGCCATCGAGGCGATCACCTCGACCGGCGGGCAGTTCATGCCGCCGATCATGGGAGCCGGCGTTTTCATTCTCGCGACCCTGACGCAGACCGAATATCTGCGCATCGCGCTCATGAACGTCATTCCGGCGCTGCTCTTCTTCATCTTCCTCCTCTACATGGTCGACCTTGAGGCGGTCAGGAGCGGGCTCAAGGGGCTGCCGCAGGAAGAGATCCCGGCCGTCGGCGACGTGCTCAGACGCGGCTGGCAGTTTTTCATTCCTCTGGTGGTCGTCCTCGGGCTGTTGTTCATGGGTTATTCGCCTGACTTCGGCGCGTTTTGGGGAACGGTTTCCGCACTGCTGCTCTCCTGGCTTCGCCCTAAGACGCGCATGTGGCCGCGAGACATCTTCGACGCCCTCGTGACGGGCGCCCACAACAACACCTCGGCAGGCGCCGCCATCGGCACGCTCGGCATTATCATCGGCGGCATCGTCTTGTCGGGCCTGGGGCTTAAATTCTCCGCGGTCCTTGTCGAGTTCGCCGGCGGCAACCTGTTCCTCACGGTTCTGCTGGTGACCATCATTTCGATCATCATCGGTATGGGGAGCAGCACCACCGGCTCTTATATCATCCTTGCGGTCGTCGCCGCCCCGGCGCTCATTCAACTCGGCGTTGAAGAAATCGCGGCCCACCTCGTCGTCTTTTACGCGGCCTGTCTCTCCAACATAACGCCGCCCGTCTGCGTTTCGGCCTATGCCGGCGCCGCCATCGCCGGCGCCGATCCCATGCGCACGGGCTTCGCCGCCCTCAAATTCGGCGTCACCCTGGCGCTCGTTCCGTTCAGTTTCGTCTATGTGCCCGAGCTTCTGCTTTATGGCACCGGTTTCGCGACCGCCAAGGCGGCGGTCAGCTATTTCCTCGGTTATCTGGCCCTGGCCATGGTGCTCCAGGGCGTCGAGGCGGTCAAAGGCCCGATCGCCCTCTGGCAGAGGGGGATTTTCGCCGCCGCCGCGTTCTGTCTGCTGTTTCCGACAACCATCTGGGTGGATCTTGCCGGCGTTGCGCTGCTTATCGGCGGATGGGCCCCTTCGCTTTTCAGGAAGGAGCTGGCCGCCAGGGCCTGACGGCTCTTGACGCGCTCAGCCGCCGGACATCGCCGTCAGAACGAACACTTTCGCGCCTGGTGTCAGCCGCGTCTCCAGGGTCGTGCGTTGGCCGTCACAGAAGATATTGATGTGGCGGCGGATGCGGGGCGTCGAATCGCGAAGACGGTCGCGCATTCCCGGCCAGCGCAAATCCAGTTCATCGAGCATTTCCGAGACCGTGGCGGCGCGGACTTCCACATAACTGGCCGAACCCGGAAAAAGTAGTCGAACGCCTGAAGAAAGAAGCGGCTGAAA
>CAYWBS010000744.1:0-1970 GCA_964456215.1 uncultured Hyphomicrobiaceae bacterium | reverse complement strand
TCGCGGATGAGCCGACGATACCGTCACATCGGTCGTCGGCGCCGGCGGCTGAAAATAGGGAGGCACCCGACTAGGGTCTGATGAGATTCATCGGGAATTTATGACGGCTGCACCGGCATGGATCATCGCGGCGAAGCTCTGGTCGGTCTTATCGCTGCGCATCGCGATGCACTTGAACTCTTTGAGTTTACAGAAGAAATTTTCAATCAAATGCCGCCATTTATCGATCTCTTCATCGATCGGGTAAGGTTTTGCCCGCCGCCGATGTTGTGAAATCACAATTTTCGCGCCACGTTTGTTCAGATCCGCGATGATCCAATCTGAATCAAAAGCCTTATCGGCGATGAGGGCATCAAATTCGATGGCCTCAATCAACGGCGCGACGCCGACCGTGTCGAAGCGGTGGCCTGGCAGCAACTCGAAGCGGACCAGATTGCCATGCGCATCGGTCAACGCCAGGATTTTCGTCTTTCGTCGTCCAGCCGCCCTTCGACTTGCCTATGGCCTGGCTCTGAGTCCCCCTTTTGCGCCCTGACCATGGCGGTGGGCTTTGATGATCGTGCCGTCGATCATGGCGTATCCCATGTCCGGATCCTCCGGCACAGCGTCGAAAATCCGTTTGAAAACATCACCTTTTACCCAATAACGAAACCGTTTGAAGACTGTGTTCCAGTGGCCGAAATGCGCCGGCAGATCCCGCCAATGGCTGCCGGTTCGCGCGAAACACAAAACGGCTTCGATGAACAGACGGGCGTCCCCTCCCGTTCGGCCGGGGTCGGTCTTCTTGCCAAGGCAATGCGGTTCAATCCCGGCCCACTGGGCATCCGTCAGACAAAAGCGATCCATGATAAGCTCCTTTGCGGAGCTTGAATCACTGTTCGCCTGATTTGTGAATCCTGAATCTCTACAGGCCCTAGAGCATCGGCCGAGCGATGACGTTGCGCCTTATTTAGCCGTCGTAAACGTCGTTTCCACGTTCGAGATGTTGCCTTCGTCCGTCACGGTTCCGATGGAAAGCTTGTACTCTGTACCCGCAAGCAGAAAGCCGCTGGGCACAGCAAACCTGGCCGCAGTCTTGGGCAGCTGTACTTTGATTTTGACATCTAGCCTATCCTGTTCGATTTCTATGATGTACCTAGCCACATTCTTGATTGGGGTCCAGGCGACTTCCAGACCTTCGGTGCTCACTTGCATGGCACCAGGTCCGGGCCGAAGAATGGAGACCGTAGCCGGCAATTCGTGATTGAGTGCAGCCTGGCCATGGAGTTTGTCGCCGACTACGTTGGTACCGGCGAAGGTATATGTTCCTTCCGGGTAAGCCGCTTTCAGGCCTTCGATGTCCTTCGGTTCCGGAGACTCGAAATGGAAATTCCGTATCCCTAAAGTGGAAGCGTCGGGAGCGGTGAAATCAATGACGGTGCGGCCGTCCGGAGAAACCACGGTGAGCTTCGCCAATCCGTGATCGCCGCCGTTGGCCTCTAACACGACCTCGACATCCCCGTCCGTGGCATTTTGTTCAAAGCGAACGCTTGCGGCGTCAAGCGGCGTGGACTCACCAGCTTTTTTGTCAGCCCCCAACGCCAGACCATAAGAACCCAGAAGGGCCATCAATCCGGCAAGAATTTGTGTTCGCATTATCATTTCGAATCCTTCCATCCAACGCTACACGGATAACCTTCAATTCCATGGCAATCATACCAACCTTGCCCAACCAGCGTAGCGAAAATTTGCTGGAGCCATACGTTGATTGGAATATTGGTAAAGGTGGTGGCGAGACACCTCATTGCCTCGGGCAACATTTTTATTCCGTTCGCAGATCGGGTGATGGTTCGGTCTCATGTTCGATTTGGGCCATGTGTGGACGCCGCCCGCAGGTCAAGGTTTATTTGGCTATCGGCTTGCGGTCGGGTGCAAGTCATGTGTCCGGCCGACGCGCCCGGCACACATGGCCGCTGGCCCTGCTATGGCAA
>CAYWBS010000743.1:0-1976 GCA_964456215.1 uncultured Hyphomicrobiaceae bacterium | reverse complement strand
AATGCTTTGAAGTTATTTGCTATCACATCGTTCTCATTTAACTCATTGAAGAAATGAATATTTTTTTCAATGTGTTTTTCCAAGCATTTGAAGAACTCCAACCATTCACGATTGTCTCCATCTCTTGGCCCATTTTTGTCAGACCAAAGCCTCAAGCGGATATCAGTGTTAAATTGGATTGACCGGATTTCGGCAAGAATGTTTTCATTGAGTTCAAAGGTGTATCCCCAATCTGCTGGTACGTGCCGATTATTTTTTTCGTCCAACCAAACACCCAGAGAATCCGGTGGACCGTATTCGTCTTTTAAAATTCGGTAGAATAGGATCCTGTTCCGACAGGGCAACTGCTCTTCGATAAGTTCCAGAATTTGCGAGAACTCATCGTTCGGAGCCTCTGGTGAAGCCCAATAGATTAGATCCGGTAGATTGATCGCAGGCCTGAGGTTTTTGGGTGCCGGATTCTGAAGAGGTTTGGTTTCTCTATCGAACCGTCGATACCCGAGTTTGGAGTGAAGTTTCCTTGGAAGATTTTTGATTTTCTTGGACATACACGGTTTTTAACAGTATTGACTTCGGAATCCCATCGATTCAATCGACCAGTGTTCACCTCACTGCCCTGACCTCTTTAAAATTGGACTTGACCACTTCGATCAATTCGATCTCGAAGGCGCACGCGGGACGCTCGTCGACAAGCAAATCCCTCAGGCCACCCTTGATTTGCTAACCGAGTTCAAATTCACTGAATACAATCCCGTTGGTCGTCAACGAATTCGTGATGAACGATCTGATTTATGAGCAGTGGCCGCGCTGATATCGGCAAGTTTGATAGCAAAAAAATGCACCATATAAATGAAACGCATCTCTTTAAATTATCAAGCTTTATGGGTGCTATCATTTTTTTCGGAAGTCGTGATAGCAACTTATTTGGGCATATCGCGATAGCAACCAATCGAAATGTGCTATCATAGGTCGCTTGATGAATGTGATAACACGAATGGAGCGCGACAATGAAAGTGGTAAGCGTGGCGCTTCCGAAAGGCGGGAGCTGCAAAACGACCATCATCACAGCCTTAGCGGTTCACGCCGCCAAGCAGAAGAACCGTGTTGCCCTGATCGATCTTAACGCCGACCAGGGCAACCTACATCAATGGTGGGTCGTTCGCGGCGAGCCCAAGAACCCGCGTCTCGTTGCCGACCCTGGGAAGCTGAAACAGGATATCGAGCTTCTCCGTCAGGACGGATGGGACTGGGTTTTTATCGACACGCCGCCTTGCGGAATGGACTTGATCGAATTGGCGGTCTTGAACAGCGATTTTGTGATTATCCCGGTTCGGGCATCGATTTTCGATGTCGCCTGCATCGACGCCATTTTGGAAATGTGCCGGGACCGGCATAAGTCGTTCGCATTTCTGCGCGCGGCGCTCGATAACCGATTCAAAAATCTCAATAAGGAAACGCTCTCGGCACTGGTCCGCTGCGGCCCGGTCTTCGCGACGGCGATGACTTATCGGCTCGCCTACATCAACGCGGTCACTCGCGGCAAGACCGGACCGGAGATCGATGCTTCGCTAGTGCCGGAAATCGATGCCCTTTGGGAAGAAACCAAAAGGTTGGCCTCTCCATCCGCGGACATCCTGCAATTGAGGAGCGCTAAAAATGCCCGATCATGAAGAGGAAATTTATAGCTTCGAGCAGGCCCGCAAGCGCTGGAACAAAAAAGTCAGTTTCTCGAAGGACGGCCGCAAGGCCAGGACGAAGCGACTTAGCAAAACCGTTGATCAACGCTCCCTCAGAGCGAAGGGACGCTCGGTGCAATTTAATGCCCGCGTCCGCCCCGATCTCAAGGCTGCGGTTCATGAAGCGGCAAAAGCGTCCGGTCTTTCCTTGGTCGAATGGGTGGAAGCCGCGTTTGAAGCGGCTTTTATAGCGCGACAATCTGGATGGGAACGGCGCGTCAATCAGGATGAGAACCGGCG
>CAYWBS010000742.1:0-1988 GCA_964456215.1 uncultured Hyphomicrobiaceae bacterium | reverse complement strand
AAATAACCTGAAGTTTTTCGTCCACGCACGTGGCTCAGTTCGAATTCGCCAATCCAGTGACCGTCCCCTCCTTCATTTCCGGAGGACATACGTAGTCTATTACCCCGCACTGTTCCCGCAACATAGTGACTGAACGGAATTTTATGGCCGGCCTGTCCATTCTTGATAGTAAGGGTCATATTGTAGGTTGAGAGACAAGCCCAGCTATTCCGTTTAGCAACTTGAACAGCGGAAATTTCGTAAACGCCGTCTAGGTTGCGTTTTCGTGGCGGTCTTGGAGCCGGCGGTTTTTTCCCCTTTTCAGATTGTTGTCCTGCTCCTGTGGCTTTCTGGTTTTTCAAAGTTTTTTTGGTCGGGATATCGAGCGCGCCGTCACCTATCCGCTGCGCACCGGCCGTATATGGATACGGTGGACAAATAAGCGCTAGAGACAACAAAACTTGAAAGGCTAAAACTTTGAATTGTCGCATCATCAGCTCTGTGGCGCATCTAGAAGCAAAATCCTACTGCGTTATTTGCCAAAGACAAGGGCTTCGAGAGCCTGGATTGTGCGGCTCCCGAACCGACCATCGATTGCGCCTATGTCGTGGCCTGCTTCGCGGAGCCGGTACTGAATTTCCATTCGCGTTTCATTGCTCAGCTTATCCGCGTGTCTTAGTAGCGTCTGCCGGGCTTCATCGCCTCCATTTCGCACCGCGGATACGAAAAATTGCGACGATACCTTAGGATCAATGGGCACACCCAATCCACTATCGTAGCGCCATGCAATGTTTAGCAGTGCAGGGACGTAATCTTTGGCAGCCGCCGTCTTGTACCAGAAAACAGCCTGACTATCGTCTCGGTCTACTCCATACCCCTTTGCATACATGACACCGAGATTGTTCATGGCGGTAGCCGAACCTTTTTTTGCTGCCCGGCGGTACCAATCAACCGCTTTTGCATAGTCTTTTGGAGTACCCCCATCGCCGGAAGCATAGATTACCCCGATGCTGGTCATCGCGTCCGGGAACCCCTGTTCTGCGGCCTGTTTATAATATTTCAAAGCTTGCGAAAGATCACGCGGTACGCCGGTGCCATTCCTATAAACGTCGCCAAGTGCATTCTGAGCCAAAGCGACTTTTTTCCGGGCCGCGCGCTCATACCAGTAGACGGCCTGATCAAGGTTCTTTGCCACACCTTCACCGAGCTCGTTTACACGGCCAAGCCAGTACATAGCTTGGGGCGACCCGGCTTCGGCCGCTTTCGCGAAATTTTCAGCTGCTTTTGTCAAATCATTCCTGTCGCCGTTGCCCCTGTAATAACCGAGTGCGACGCTCAGAATTTGCTCTGGCGATCTCGGCGGCATTTCTCCCGGTTTTTGGATTGCCGTAAATGGCAATTCCTTCAGCCGCGCTTGCGCAAAGTCCGCATAAAAGCTATTTGGAAAGCGCTTTATGAATGCCTCGAAAACCGCCGGACTATCCAAATCCTTGATTGCCTCCCAGGCCTCCGCCTCTTTGCTCGGAGGTGGCTTGCCGGTGATCGCGGGCTTTGTAATTTGCGCATTCTCTGTACCGGCCTTACCGGCGAAATAGACTTCGCCGAGCGCCCCATGAGTGTACCAGGGTTCCTGCTGAATCTCCCGATAAACGCGAATTTGCACGTTGCGAAACATCGTGACGGCTTCTATACCGGGCTTGACGATTTCCACCGCTGCGGGCAGAACTGCCTCGGATATCGGAGAAAGCGTTGGCCCCTATGCGAGCGCCCTTGCGGCGGAAATCGTCAAGCCCGGTATAGAAGCCGTTACGATGTTCCGTAACGTGCAAATTCGCGTCTATCGGGAAATTCATCAGGAACTTTTGCCGATTCTTAATAAATTGTTTACCAGCGAAGTAAAACTAAAAGATGTTTTTGGCGGTTTGGATTATATTTTTAAACGTCTGCCGACCGTTGACGATAAAGTGGCTGTGCAAAATTATCTTGAAGGATTAGGGTATAAAACTTAT
>CAYWBS010000741.1:0-1991 GCA_964456215.1 uncultured Hyphomicrobiaceae bacterium | reverse complement strand
ATTTTTGAGGAGCCGGATCGTTTTGCTACGCTCAGCACGAACTATGATAGCCAACTATACGACCATGTTGGTGCGCCGATCCATCGATTGTTGGGCAAACTTTCACCGCATCTGCAACGCGCAATTGAAATAAACCGGCTGCTCGCGGACGCAGATACCGCTAGAAGATCTCTTGAAGGACTGGTTGACGGCCTTGCTTGTCCGGCTTTCTTGCTGAGAGAGGACCGCAGTGTCGCCTGCATGAATAAACCGGCCAATGATGCCCTTGCACAAAAGCGCGGGCTATCGCTCGTACGTGGCGAAAGGCTGCAGCTCTATGATAGGGCCGACACGTCGAAGATGAACGAACTCGTTTCAAAGACAGCACATCTGAGTCAAGGCAGCCATGCTCACGCGCGAGGTATGTTGAATTTTCGTGTGCCCGGCGAGTCGCCCCCCAATATCATATTCGTCATGCCGTTGGTCTCGGCGCCTGATCAAAATATTCTGAAGTTTTTCACTGATCCCCACCGGCACGTGCTCGCGACGGTACATTATCGCCGGGACAATATCGCCAATGCAGAAGACCGCGTGCGCCAGGCGCTCAACCTGACAGCCGCCGAAGCCAAGCTCGTCTTGGCATTGGCGCATGGCACATCCGTCAAAGACTATGCCGACGAGGCCAACCGTTCGATCCATACTGTCAGGATGCATCTCAAAAGCGTGCTATCGAAAACGGATTGCCACAGTCAGGCGGAATTGTTGCGCATCTTACACAAGACTATTTTGCAGCCTGTCTGAGAAGACCGTGGCCTCTTGATGCAGCAAACGGACGATATGTCTTTCAGGCAATTCTCGTCAGGAAAATACACTTTCGCTCGGTGACTTTCGGACGTTCCTGACATTCACTTCGCTTGTCTGCTGTTAAGCAAAATCCAGTTTCATAACCCATTTGGGTTATGACGAGAAATCGTCAGAGCCGTACACTCTTCAAGCCACCTCGACACTTGCACGTAGCGCGACGCACAGCTGCAACAGCCGCAGCGCTTCGCGTGACTGCATCTGGAGGCAGTCATGACTCTCGGCGTTTTGGTTCTCGATACAACCAACACTCAGATTAGCGAGTTCAAGGCAGTTCAGGCGGCGACTGACGACGCTGGCATGATGGACGGCGGCACCAGTCCGTTTGATTCTGGTCAGGACCTCCTGCGGCTGATCCCAGTTGGTGCCGCGACGCTTCTGCAAATCGACCCAGGTGGACGCGGTGACAATTTCGGCGAACTGGCCAGGTTCCAGAAGATCATCGCCGCACACTTTATAGGCAATAAGTTTACGCCCGCCTTCAACCCGGACACGGCAGCTCCGATAGACGAAACGATCATCGGCATCAGATAGGGAGGAAACGTCATGGTAAAGTTCACTCTCACCGAGGGCATAGACAGTCCCGCCCTGACGGCGGACGATGACGTTGTTGTCGGCACCTCTTCGACATTGGATGCCGGGGATGATCTGGACGGTGGCGCAGGGACAGATTCCTTGACGCTCGTAGGCGGCGGTACGTTCGATCTGAACGGCTTGGCGGACTATAGCGGGTTCGAGGCGGTTAATATCGTCAACTTCAATAGTGGAACGACCAACCTCACCTTGAAGGACGGCACCAGCAGCGACGTGCTGGTCAGCGGGACGGGCATTACCAGTACGACTGTCGGCAACGGAAGCACTCTTGGGAGCTTCCAGGGCGGCGACGTGCGGGACAATGTCTCACTTATCGGCGACGCCAGCGCCACGACGATCGACTTGGGTGAAAACATCATTCCACCGTCGAGCGGTTCGAAGGCAACCAAGGTTGTTGTGCAACGTGTTGACTTGAGTGATACCGCCAGCGTCGGGACTATCTTGGGTGGGGACGGCGCGGACCGGGTACAGCTCAACGACGACACTGTTGCCTCAACGATTTCCCTGGGCGGCGGTCAAGACTCAGTTTTCGTCTTCGACAACGCCAACGTCACGTC
>CAYWBS010000740.1:0-1993 GCA_964456215.1 uncultured Hyphomicrobiaceae bacterium | reverse complement strand
AAGACGACCATCATTGATGCCGAACTGAAGAACAAGACCGCTCAGGTGACCGTGAAATTCGTCAGCGAGCTGATCTCGGCGGTTCGCAATCGCAAGGGTGATGTCATCGACGGCGATCCGAAGAAGATCCGTGAAGTCACGGACATTTGGACATTCGAGCGCGAAATCTCATCCAGAGATCCGAATTGGAAGCTGATCGCCACCGTATCGGCCAATTGACGCTTCTGCCGACCGAATTAAGAGCGAGATATGGGGCAACGGCATTGCGATTTTTTCTCCGGCGCCCTGGCGCGCCGCGTCGCCGGCGCGAGAACGGCGGCCATGTGCGGCGTGGTTTCGATCCTTTCCCTGGGACCGCTGGCCGGCACCGCTCAGGCCATGTCTGAGCGTTCCGAAGACCACTACCAGCTGAAGCCCGTGCCGTTTTCCGAGCTTCCCGGATGGCGGCAGGACGATCACCGCGTGGCCTTTTCGAGCTTCCGGCTGTCGTGCCGGAAAATTATTTCGGGAACGATGAATGCCGCCCGCGCGCAAAGGTCGCAGGAGCTTCTCGCGCGCGCCTGCGGCGCGGCCCTGAAGATCAAGCACCCCCTGGATGACGCCGCGGCGCGGCAATTCTTCGAAAAAGCGTTCACGCCTCATCAATATTACGCGATCGGCGAGCGGGGATTGCTGACCGGATATTACGAGCCGGAGATCAGCGGCTCGCGGATCAAGACGCCGAAATTCGGCGTGCCGGTCTACCGCCGTCCCCCGGATCTGGTGACCCTCGAAGGGCGGACCGGATATGGCAACAGGTTCAAGGGATTGACCGCGGCGCGGCGCGCCGGAAACGGCCTTGAGCCCTATGCGACGCGCGAGCAGGTCGACAAGGGCGCCCTTGCCGGCCGGGGTTTGGAGCTGTTGTTCGTGAACGATGAAGTTGACTTCTTCTTCCTGCAAATTCAAGGCTCGGGCCGCGTCGTCCTGCCTGACGGCAAGCGTGTCCGCATCGGCTTCGATGCCCGCAACGGCCATCCCTATTCGTCTATCGGCAAGATCATGATCGCGCGTGGCTATGTCGCCAAGGAGGATATGTCCTTGAACGCCGTCAAGACCTGGCTGCGCACCCATCCGGAGCAGGCGCGGCCGCTGATGTGGGAAAACAAGTCCTATATTTTCTTCCGCGAGCTGGGAAAAAGGGAAAGCCAGGCCGGTCCCCTGGGCGCGATGGGATTGCCGCTGACGCGTGTCCGCAGCCTCGCCGTGGATACCCGCTATCATGTGCTCGGAACGCCGATCTATGTGGTGTCTCCCAATCTCCGCCACGGCGGCCGGAACGGCTTCCGGAAGCTTATGGTGGCGCAGGATGTCGGCTCGGCGATCAAGGGGGTCGAGCGCGGCGACATCTATTGGGGGTCCGGCAGGGCGGCCGGAAAATATGCCGGCCAGACGCTGCACAAGGGCCATTTCTACGTCCTCTTGCCGAATGGCCGGGAGAATAGATACCAGGCAAGCCGATGACCGAAAAGCGAAAGGCCAAATCCGGCGGCAGGGACGCCAGGAAGCCGCCGATCGCGCATGAGGACGCCCGTTTGTGGGAAGAGGTCATGGCCAGCACCGAGCCTTTGCGGAAAAAAAAGCCGGTGAGGCGGCAAGCGGCGGCGGCGGACGGCGCGACGGCCCGCGAATTGCCCGGCGATCATCCCCGCCGGCCGGCCGCGAATCGCAGCACGGCCGGCAGGCCGGCTGAAGACCAACGGCCCGGTCCGGGCGCCCGGTCCGCAAGCACAAAGGACGGAACGCCCTCGCCTCAGATCAGGTTCAACCGCCGCCAGCTCCGCCAGATCGCCAGCGGCCGGGAGGATATCGAGGCGCGCCTCGACCTTCATGGAATGCGCCAGCGTCAGGCCCATCAGGCGCTCAGGGCCTTTTTGCTGCGCGCCCAGGGCGAGGGCAAAAGAATGGTCCTGGTGATCACCGGCAAGGGCCCGGCCGGGCAAAACAGCGAAAT
>CAYWBS010000739.1:0-1995 GCA_964456215.1 uncultured Hyphomicrobiaceae bacterium | reverse complement strand
GGCCACCGCGCGCGGTGAGTGCGTTCTTGCGCGGTCCCGACGTGATGCTCGCGCCCTATCAGCGGCAAGTCAGAGTGCATGGCGGCGGCGAGGTCTCATCGTGGATGTCGCCGCTCAAGATTTTCGAATGCATGGCCCATGCAAAGCCGATCGTAAGCTCAGATCTGCCGGTGCTCCGTGAAGTTCTGACCGACGAGGTCAACGCGCTCCTTTGCGACCCCGACGATATCGAGTCCTGGGTCAAGGCCATCGAGCGCCTGAGAAAGGATCAAGATCTTCGGGCGCGCCTGGCCGAACGCGCCAAGCTCGATTTCGACACCAGCTATAGCTGGTCCAAACGCGCCGATACGATCGTTGCGCTTCTTTCGGCTGCGTCACGTCCCGCAAGCGAGACACCGTCCTACGATGTCGCCAAGAATTGACCCAAGCGCTCGACGATTGCCCGTTCGGTACGGGCTATCGACTCATAGGTCGCGCTGCCGATATGGGGCGTGATGATGACGTTATGGCCCTCTCTGGCGCAAGCCAGCAGCGGACTCTGTTTGAGTTCGCCTTGCCCCTCTCCGGACAGAACGTCCACGGCGACACCTTTTAGGTGACCGCTCGACACGCCACCCGCCAAGGCCTGTTCGTCAACGACGGAGCCGTGCGCGGTGTTGATCACCATGGCGCCCGCCTTCATCCGCGCCACCGCCGCGTTGTCGATGAGATGCCGGTTCTCCGGACCTTCGGAGACATGCAGGGTCACTACGTCGGCCCGTTTCAGCAAGTCATCGAGGTCCACGGGATTTGCCGGCGCGCGGATTTTGTCCGGCGCCGTATCGCATGCCAGGATCTCCATGCCGAACGCGCTGCCATAACGCGCCACCATTGCGCCGATGCGGCCATAGCCGACGATGCCGAGACGCTTGCCTGCAAGTTGGCTGCCGCAGAAACGGTCCCGGTCCCAGCCGCCAGTCTCGACGTGACGAGCGGCCCAGGGCGTGCGGCGGGCAAGCGCCAGAATGAGGCCGAAGCAATGTTCAGCCGTGACGGAAATATCGACGGTCGCCCCCGGACAATCCTGAAGACTGATCACGCGGATTTTGGCCCGGTTCGCGGCATCGATGTCGACATGGTCCAGGCTCGCGGTCAGGATAAAGCGAAGCTTTGGCGCCTGGTCGATAAGCGACGAACCGACATGGCGGCCAAGCCGAACCATAAGGACGTCGGCGCTTGAAAGTTTTTGAACGAGAGTGCGATCGTCGAACGGCCCATAGACCACCGTCCCCAGCGCCTCAAGCTGCTGCTTGACCTCCTCGGCCAAATTTTGGGGCTCGGTTACGACGATCTTCATGGATCGGCCAAGCCGCTTTCAATCAACGCTTTTGCGATGAGGAGATCGCCCGGCGTATCGATATTGATCGAGCGCTCCCACGGCATCTCGTAGATCGCCGGATTGTCGGCGCAGAGTTTCCCGGTCGAGTGAAAGTAGTCGGTCCGGACAAAATAGATGGCGCCGTTGAGTTGGTAAATTGGCTCGAAGTCCTGCCGCTGCGACGGTTTCTCGCTGCCCGCAAGGTACCGCGTGCCACGCCCCTTCTCGCTCATTCGATACATCAATTGCGGATGCCGAATGCCCTCCGCGCGGCATGCGCTGATCAACGATTCCGCGCCTGAGTTCTGAAACAGCTCGAAAGCGGCATCGATGTCCTCGGCCCGCCGCAGCGGCGTCGTCGGCTGAGCAATCATAATGACGTCTGGCGCCTGATGACCGGACCGGTCCCATTCCGCGAGCGCATGCGTGACTGCCTCGGCGGTGGTCGAATCGTCTTGCGCCAAGGCCGCGGGCCGCTCGACGACGGTGACCCCCGTCCTGTCGCGGTAACGGCCGAGGATGTCGGGGTCGTCGCTGGTGATCATGATTGAGGTCACGGCCCGGGACGCCTCCAGCGCTGTAACCGTGTACTCGATCAGCGGTACACCGCCGATCAGTGCCTTGTTCTTTCCTGGCAC
>CAYWBS010000738.1:0-1996 GCA_964456215.1 uncultured Hyphomicrobiaceae bacterium | reverse complement strand
TCCCCTGCGGTTCGACGTGAAGAATCAGGCAATGGAGAATCCGCACGCCATCCAAGAGGTAGCTTCCGCGGATACCGTCGGTCAGCAGAACATGTTTCGGACCGAAAGCCGCCAGCGCCGTGAACAGGGCCGGCAGCGAGATGCTGAAGCCGCCGAAGGAGAGCCCCGATCGCAGGAGTTCCGGCAGATTCTTTTTGGCATTGCGTGACGGGGCGGCTCTGGAGGTGTCCAGATTTTCGGCGCGGGCGAAAAGCCCGGGCACGAGGGCTGACGCCTCCCGGCGATTGAGAGTCAAGAGACCGACATACTCCAGCGAATCAAAGAACGCATCGAGCCTTGTCGTCAATTGACGAATACCGGGATTGCTGGCGACAAAAGCGTTCGCCCGCGCACCGCGCCGGACAAGCTCGGGATAGCAATCGGCCGATTGATTGCTGAGGCTTGAAACGTAAACGAGACGCGCGCCGTCAAACGCATTATCCGGTATATCGGCCAATTCCAGAAATCCGTTGGCGCCCCGCTGCGTGAAGATCGTCGCATTGCGGTCATGGGACGACACCATGACCGACGTCCCCGTACATTCATCCTCCGAAACGCAAACCAGATCCCGCGTCACGCCTTCCTCTTCGAGCCGCTCCAGAACGCGCTCCGCATTGAGGTCCCTGCCGACCTTTATGAGCGTGCTCACCGACAAGCCGAGCCGGGACAATGCAACCGCGGCGTTGACCGCGCCACCGCCGATGTGAACCGTTATGCTTTCGGCGTCGATCTTGCGGCCTTGTTCGAGGAGAAGGAACGACGACGGCACATTATGGAGTGTCATCCGTTCGATATCGCTGTCCGCGACGATGGTGATTATATCGACCATCGCCGATCCAACCGTAACGGCTTTCATGACGGTCTCCTCTCGTAGCGCGCCGAGCCGGGACGGTGAGCGCCGGAGGCGGCGCCGAACTTCTTTCGCTGCCCGACCCAAGGCGAACGCACCCGCGCCCGGCTGAAGCGGGGCGTGCTCTATGAGCTCTGGTCATTGGCTTGAACCCGATTCCTTTGGCATTAACCGCCCCTTAAAGCAACCGCACTATCCTGGCGGCCGAGGGCCCGGGCGGCGCACTTGCGAGTGATCACCACTTTCTCGGACGCGCCGCGTCCGCCTGCCCCGCATCCCTTTCGTTGAGCGGAGACAGAGCCTTGCAAAGACCTGAACGTGACTATGATCTCGTCCGCGAGGAGCTCAGTGAGCTGTTGCCGCAACCGATCCGGGCGACGAACAAATCAATTGCGGTCCTCCTGCCCTGCTACAATGAGGGCGTCGCAATCGGCAAGGTGATCCGCGACTTCCGAACGATGCTGCCGTCGGCCAGGATTTATGTCTATGACAACAATTCGACCGACGATACCCGCCAGGCCGCGGAACTGGCGGGCGCCACGGTGCGTAGCGAACCCTTGCAGGGCAAGGGCAATGTCGTCAGGCGGATGTTCGCCGATATCGAGGCCGATATCTATGTCATGGCGGACGGTGACGGCACTTACGATTCTTCGGCCGTCGGTACGCTCATCGAAAAGCTTGTCGGCGAAAACCTTGACATGGTCGTCGCCACCCGCCTCGGTGGCGGGGAAGAAGCGTACCGGCGCGGCCATCGATATGGCAATCGCCTGTTCAACCGCATCGTCACCCATCTTTTCGGCGCGGGCTTCACCGATATTTTCTCCGGCTACCGCGTTCTGTCGCGCCGCTTCGCCAAATCCTTTCCGTCCTCCTCGCACGGATTCGAGATCGAGACCGAACTCTCCGTCCATGCGCTTGATTTGCGCATCGCCAGCGCCGAAATTCCCGTTCCCTACGGCGCCCGCGCGGAAGGGACGCAAAGCAAGCTCAACACCTACCGGGATGGCGCCCGTATCCTTTGGACAATTCTGAGACTTTATAAGGAGTTGCAGCCGCTACAGTTCTTTGGCGCCTCGGCAATCACCTTCGCGAACATAGCGCTCGGCT
>CAYWBS010000737.1:0-1999 GCA_964456215.1 uncultured Hyphomicrobiaceae bacterium | reverse complement strand
TCGCGGATGAGCCGACGATACCGTCACATCGGTCGTCGGCGCCGGCGGCTGAAAACAGGGAGGCACCTGACGAAGGAGTCGTGAACGATATTGCCCGCGCGCTTTCGCAGGGCAGTGGCGATGGCCCGCCGAACGGCGCCGGAGACGATATCTTTGAGCTGACGAATGAACTTGAGAAGCACGGTTCGCCGACGCACGAACTACCGAAGGCGGCGGGCGCGGGCAATGCAAATACTTACCCGCCTCGAGGGGATCAGCCCGCTGTGGCGCGTCCGGCACCGGCGCGCGCCGGGGCGGGCTATGAGGCTGCGTCTTTTGTACCCGGCCCCAATCACGCACCTCATCCGAACATGGGGCCGCGCGAGGCGCCGCCGCCGTATGGCGGACAACCTTACCCGGCGCCGCCGTTTCAAGGAGCTCCGCCTCCAGGCGCGTCCCGTGATCCGTTCTATCAGCCCAATCATCCGGGTCGTCCGTCCGCAGCCGGCGGACCACCGCCTCAGCCATTCGCGGGTCCGGCTGACTATGCCAATGCTTCGATGACCCCTGAGACGGGCCGCATGCCACCGCCGCGCGGGCCGGCGCCGCCGGGACCCGGCGATCATGGACCCACTGAGGGCACGGATCCATTTGATGGCAGTGAGTCCCGCGCAAACCCTGCCGCACCACCGGTGCAGGGCGGCCGTGACCCATCGGCCGGCAAGGCACCTCCTGCCGAAACGTCCGGTCTGCCGCGCGAGATGGCGGAACACCGCGCGGCAAACGAAATTCCGGCCGGACATCCCATGGCAGAAAGGCCGCCTTTCACTCTGGGGACCGATGGAATGACGCCGCCTCAGGCGCATCATGGGACGCGGGAACCCGGTGCCGCGATGCGCCGAGAGGAACCGCCCACAGCCGACGACGAACCACCGGTGGATGACGTCGAGGTTGAAGCCGGCGCATCGGCCACATCAGATGGCAAATTAACCGGCGATACGACCGGCCCCGAATTCGGCAGTGAGCCTGAAAGCAGTTTCGAGAAGAGCGTTAAGGAAATGCTGAAGCCGATGCTTCGCGATTGGCTGGACGACAATATGCCGCGCCTGTTGGAAGGGGCGATGAAAGACCAGTTGAAATCCCGGAGCGGCAAGAAGGAAGAGGAATAGCGGACTGCGGGTCACATTCAGCTCATTGGGCGGGCAGCCGGGCGCAGCGGGCCAATTCTCAGGGAATTTCCGGTTTTGTTAGGGAGTTCGGCTGTTAGGTCGCTGATTTGAGAGGATGACGCCGCACGGGATGCGGCGTCTTTGTCTCTTCTCCCGGAGAGGTTCGCGCCCACTGTTGACACTGACCCGGGGGTCGGCGTAGGACCCCGGAAACCGGGTCAAAATCAGCTCAGAAAACAATGCTTGAAAAAACATATCAGCCCGCCGCGGTCGAGGAACGAATCTACCGTCAATGGGAAGAGGCGGGCGCTTTCGCTTGCGGCCGGCCTGAACTCGTCGAGGCCGGTGCGACCCCCTTTTCAATCGTTATTCCGCCGCCGAACGTCACTGGCTCGCTGCATATGGGCCACGCGCTCAACAATACGATACAGGATATTCTCGCCCGTTTCGAGCGCATGCGCGGCAAGGATGTACTTTGGCAGCCGGGCATGGATCATGCCGGCATCGCCACCCAGATGATCGTCGAGCGCCAGCTCATGGAGCACCAGGAGCCGGAGCGTCGAACCATGGGGCGCGAAGCGTTCGTCAAACGCGTTTGGGACTGGAAGGAAGAGTCTGGCGGCACGATCATCAATCAGCTGAAGCGGCTCGGCGCCTCATGCGACTGGAGCCGCGAGCGCTTCACGATGGATGAGGGGCTCTCCCGCGCCGTTTTAAAGGTATTCGTCGAGCTCTATCAGCAGGGACTGATCTACAAGGACAAGCGGCTCGTCAACTGGGACCCGAAGCTGCTGACCGCGATCTCGGATCTGGAGGTCCAGCAAGTCGAGACGAAGGGGCATCTTTGGCAT
>CAYWBS010000736.1:0-2003 GCA_964456215.1 uncultured Hyphomicrobiaceae bacterium | reverse complement strand
CCCTCTGTTGTATTGAATACCAGGACTACTTCGCCGTTTTTCATGGCATCGACGATGTGAGGCCGTCCCTCGAGTACCTTATTAATCTTTTTACATGGGATTCCTTGAGCCTGGAGGCTGCGCATCGTCCCCCCTGTGGCGATGATCTCGAACCCCAGTTCCGCCAGGTCGCGAATGGGACATTGGATGCCCTCCTTATCGGAATCCTTGACCGAGACAAAAACCGTGCCCGATGCGGGCAAGTCGTTGCCGCTCGCAAACTGGCTCTTGGCGAAAGCAACAGAATAGTCGGTGTCGATCCCCATGACCTCGCCGGTCGATCGCATTTCCGGTCCGAGGATCGGGTCGACGCCGGGGAAACGGGCAAACGGAAACACGGCTTCCTTGACGGCCGTGTGGCGAATATCGGTTCGTTTGAGATTGAAACTCTTCAAGGGCGCACCAGCCATGATCTCGGCGGCAATGCCGGCGATCGGCCTGCCGATGACCTTGGCGACAAACGGCACCGTTCGGCTGGCGTGCGGGTTCACTTCGAGGACATATATATTGCCGTCCTTAATCGCGAATTGGATGTTCATCAGCCCGACGACGTTGAGGGCGCGGGCCAGATCGCGTGTCTGCCGCTCCAGATCTTCTATCAAATCGCGGGCGAGATCATGGGGCGGCAGGGAGCAGGCGCTATCGCCGGAATGAATTCCCGCCTGCTCGATATGCTGCATGACGCCACAAATGAACACATCCTTGCCATCGGCGAGCGCATCGACATCGATCTCCGTAGCGTCGCGCAAATAGCTGTCGAGAAGCACCGGGCTCGAGCCGGAGACGATGACGGCGTCGGTGATGTAGCGTTCGAGCTGAACCTCGTCATGGACGATTTCCATGGCCCGTCCGCCAAGCACGTAGGAGGGGCGGATGACAACCGGAAAGCCTATTTCGGCGGCGATGCGCTTGGCCTCCTCGGCGCTCCGCGCTATGGCGTTCCTCGGCTGGCGGAGCTTGAGCTTGGAAATCAGATCCTTGAACCTGTCCCTGTCTTCGGCGCGGTCTATGGCATCAGGGGAGGTGCCGAGGATCGGAACATCGTTTTCCTCAAGCAGGCGGGCCAGTTTCAGGGGGGTCTGTCCGCCGAACTGCACGATTACACCTTTCAGCGTCCCCTTTGTCTGCTCGGTGCGAACGATTTCCAGAACGTCTTCATCCGTGAGCGGCTCGAAATAAAGGCGGTCGGCGGTGTCGTAATCCGTCGACACCGTCTCCGGATTGCAATTGACCATGATGGTCTCAAAGCCGGCTTTGGAAAGCGCGAAGGCGGCATGGCAGCAGCAATAGTCGAACTCTATATTCTGGCCGATCCTGTTCGGCCCGCCGCCGAGGATGATTATTTTTTCGCGGTCCGATGGCAATGCTTCGCAGACCGGACCGTCGACAAGGCCTGCCTCATAGGTGGAGTACATATAAGCGGTCGGCGAAGCGAATTCCGCGGCGCACGTGTCGACACGCTTATAGACCGGTTGCACGCCCAGGGCCTTGCGCAAATCCGACACTTCTTTTTCGGGCCTTGCCGCGAGTTCCGCGAGGCGGCTGTCGGAAAAGCCCATGGATTTGAGCATCCGGAAAGCCGCCGCGGTCTGCGGCAGGCCGTATTCCGCAATGCGATTTTCCGCGTCTATGATGGTCTGGATCTGTTCCAGGAACCAGGGATCGATTTTGCACGATGCGTGGACCTGCTCATGATCGACCCCTAGGCGGAGAGCCTGCGCCACTTTCAGTATGCAGTCGGGAGTCGGCGTGCCGAGCGCGGCGCGAATGACGTTCTTGTCGTCTCCCTGGCCCAACCCCTCGAATACGATTTCGTTCAGACCCGTCAGCCCCGTTTCCATCGAGCGCAGCGCCTTTTGCAGCGACTCCGCGAAGGTCCGGCCGATGGACATCGCCTCGCCGACGGATTTCATGGCCGTGGTCAGGTATGGTTCGGCACCGGGAAATTTCTCGAAAGCAAACCG
>CAYWBS010000735.1:0-2003 GCA_964456215.1 uncultured Hyphomicrobiaceae bacterium | reverse complement strand
CAAGCATAATAACACATACAACAAGACAATACCATACTGAAATAAAGACGTCATATAATCCCATAACAACCCAAAAAAGACCACCCTGCTCAAACTGATCGGCGGCGAATTGACCCCGGAGAGCGGCGCTATCCGGGTGCCGAAAAACGCCCGCATCGGTCATGTCGCCCAGGAGGCGCCCGGCGGGCCGCAACGCCTGATCGATTGGGTTTTAGCGGCCGATGAGGAACGGGCGAGACTGCTTGCGGAAGCGGAAGCGGCATCAAATCCCGATCGGATCGCGGAAATCCAGCTCCGCCTCACCGATATCGATGCCCACACCGCCCCGGCGCGGGCTGCCGGCATACTCAACGGTCTTGGATTTGACGAGGAGGCGCAACAAAGACCTCTGGCGGTCTATTCCGGCGGCTGGCGGATGCGCGTCTCCCTGGCGGCGGTCTTGTTTGCGGCGCCGGACCTGCTCCTGCTCGATGAGCCCAGCAACTATCTCGATCTCGAAGGGGCTCTCTGGCTCGAAGACTATCTGAAAAAATACCGCCATACGGTGGTAATCGTCAGCCATGACCGCGAGCTCCTGAATGGCTCCGTGACGGGCATTCTGCATTTGAGCAAGGGCCGGCTGTCCTATTTTTCGGGTGGATACGACCAATTCGAGGCAACCCGCCGCGAGCAGCAGCGCCTGGAGCTCAAACTCAAGAAGAAACAGGATGATGAACGCCGCCGCATCGAGGCATTCGTCGACCGCTTCCGCGCCAAGGCAACGAAGGCCCGGCAAGCCCAAAGCCGCATCAAGGCGCTGGCGCGCATGCAGCCCATCGCCGCGCAAATCGATGAGCGGGTCATACCTTTTCGCTTTCCAAGTCCGGCGAAGCCGCTCGGCAATCCGCTGATGCGCTTCGAGGAGGCCGCCGCCGGCTATGGGCCGGACAAGATTGTCCTGCGCGGCCTCAATCTCAGGATCGATGGCGACGATCGCATCGGCCTGCTCGGCGCCAATGGAAACGGCAAAAGCACCTTCGCCAAGCTTGTCTGCGGAAGGCTCGATCCGCTTTCCGGCCATCGCCGCGCCTCGAAGAAGCTCGAATTCGGCTATTTCGCCCAGCATCAAATCGATGAGTTAGTTCCGAACTGTTTGGCATATGACCACATCGCTGACTTGATGGAGGACGCGACCGAGGCGCAAAAGCGCAGCCGTCTCGGCCAAATCGGTTTTGGCATCGACAAGGCGGACACGCCCGCGGGCCAGCTTTCAGGCGGCGAAAAAGCACGTCTTCTCTTTGCCCTGGCGACATTTCACGGACCTCATCTGCTCATTCTCGATGAACCGACGAACCATCTCGATGTCGACAGCCGGGAAGCACTGATCCACGCGCTCAATGATTTCGGCGGCGCGGTGATTTTGATCAGTCATGACCGGCACTTGCTGGAGACCTCGGTCGACCGGCTGTGGATTGCCCGGGATGGAACCGTTATCCCCTATGAAGGGGACCTGGAAAGCTATCGTGCGGAATGCCTGAGCGAACGGACAAACCGGAAATCGACGAGGGATAAGCCTGTTGCCGGCAGTGACCGGTCACGGACGAGCAGGCAGGATCAGCGGCGAAACTTGGCCGGGAAACGAGCCGCTCTTGCGCCGCTCAGGAAAGCGATGGCCGCCCAGGAGCTGCGTGTCCAGGAACTCACTCAAGAAATTGCCAGCCTGGATAAGGCTCTCGCAAACGCGGATCTCTACGAGCAGGCCCCGGAGCGGGCGCAAGATCTGGCGAAGCAGCGCGGTCAACTGGCAAGACAGTTGGCTGACGCCGAAGAGGCCTGGCTCAAGGCGTCCGAAAAATATGAATACGCCGCGGATGCACCCGGCCATCGCCAACGCTAGAGCAATGACCCCGGTCAGATGTGGGGCGCTCCGGCAATGTCGAACCGTTCCTTGACGGATCGGAAAAGCGCCTCTCTGCACGCCCGGTAGGCATCCAGAATCACCTCGCGGCTACCGTCGGTGTGTG
>CAYWBS010000734.1:0-2004 GCA_964456215.1 uncultured Hyphomicrobiaceae bacterium | reverse complement strand
GTGTTTGCCGAACGCTGAGATACGATTAAGCGAGCCGGAGAGAGCGGTCTTTGATATTCGAGAAAGGTCTATTCGGCTTACGGTGGTACTTGATTCACTTATCGATTTAGATATCGGTTACTCGGAACGGTTCTCCGAGCTTCTCGAGTTGGACGAGCAGTTCCGAGAGCTTGCGGGACAACCAATTGCAAAAAAGGCTGAACAGCTTCGTCAACTTGGACCGAAACTAATTCAAACTGCGGAAAAAGTGTATGGTCCGGCAAACGCAGAAGTTGCGGAATATGTGCGCCGCTATGCGTCAGAATTGTTTTTCGCGGCTTTTTATGATTTGGCCGCGGAACAGTATGAGCGCGCGGTACGGATTTGGGATGCAAGCGACAAATCAGGTCATTTCAACGAAGAGCTGGCGCTGTCTTACTGGGCGTGGAGCCTCGAATTGTCCGGACGTTTTTCCGAGAGCGTTAAGGTGCATAATCGGCATGTACATTTGCTCACCGAGACGAAAGGTCAAGCGAGCAAGGAAACCATAACGGCCGTGCGCAAACTGGCGAGCGCGCTCGATAACGCCGGTCGTCCATGGGAGGCTGACTGGCAGCTTGAAAAAGCGATTGCGATTTTGGAGACCTCGCCGAACGCGGATAAGCAGGGATTGAAGAGCTTGCTGAACTTTCTAGCCCTCCGGCAATCTGATAACGGAAACGACGCTTCCGCAGAGGCACTATTTCGGAAAGCGATAGTTTTGGAAAAAGGGGTTCTCCGCTCCGAGTCGGGTTCGATAGAAGCAGAAGGAATATTCGAAATCAGAAATGAACCTCAGGTCACAATCAACCTTGCCAATTTCTATGTGGGCCGGGGGCGATACCCAGAGGCAGAGAAAATTCTCCGGGACGGTCTGAGACTTATTGTTGATCTGACTGATGAGGCGTCCGTGGCGACAATTCCGGTGCGCAATGTTCTGGCCGAATTTCATCGCGATCGCGGTGAATACGATGAATCGCTGGCCCTGTTTCGTAAAGTCAATGCAATATTTTCCAAAGATGATCCGAATGGCTGGGACCTGATGGAACTCGCGGAGGGCACGGTATATTTGGCGGCGGGTAGCTATCGCGATGCCGCGGCAGCGCTGGAAAAAGCCTATCAGCGGATTTCGAGGCGCGAGTTCGTTGGCGACCGAAACAACGCATTGCTTGGGGTCGCTCCGCCTTTGATAGAGGCCTATAGGCACCTTCAGCGCTTTGACGATGCCCGCTCGATCGCATTGAAGGTTCTCGACCTGTTTCAGCAGTCAAATGAACAACCAAGCGAAGGCAATGAAATTAGATTGAAGGTAGAACTGGCGTCCGTCGAACTGGCGGCAGGGCGACCCGGGGCAGCCTATGGTTATTTGCAGAGGGTGGGCCAAATTTATCGCAAAATGAACAGGGACATTCTTAGAAGAAGCTTCGTTGGAAGCCCAAACGCCAGCATAGGAGAGGAAAAAAGGGCGCAACGAATTTTGGAGCAGCTCTGGCAGGTATCGAAGACCTATCTCGTCAAGCGCGATGCAGCGGCGGCGGAGGCCTTTTTGACGGCCCAGTCCATTCAAACGACCTCTGCTGCTCTGGCAATTAGACAGATGGCGGCTCGTGCTGGAACCGGCACATCGCCGCTCAGTCAGTTAATACGAAAGCATCAGGATCTGAGGCGGCAACGCACGGCATTGGCTGATCGAATTGCGACGGCTCGGGGTGCCGCTTCTATAGGTGGATCACCTGCAGCATTGGATGCTGACCGCGCTAATTTGCAGCAAATTGACAAAGAGCTACAGGCGCTCGAAGCCCAAGTGGCCTCTCAATTTCCCGATTACGACGAATTCGTTCTACCCTCGCCTTTGACATTGGGCAATTTGACAGCCAGTTTAAGAAGCGATGAGGCTTTGCTCTACTTCTATTTTTCGCATGACACTTATGTCTGGGTAGTCACGAAAACGAAAAGCCGTTGGGTCCGCGTTGACCTCGGTACCAA
>CAYWBS010000733.1:0-2005 GCA_964456215.1 uncultured Hyphomicrobiaceae bacterium | reverse complement strand
TTTCACCGGGTTGGAGACGAAGCCTTTGAACCGGTCGCGGTTCTCGGGCTGGATGATGATGGGACCGTAGATGTCGTAAGGGCGATAATACAGACCGGGCTGCGGCTGGTGAGCGAGCCTGCCGCCCAACAATCGATCCGATCTTGCCGGCGGTGCGGCGGGAGCGGTCGGGCTCGCGGTCAAATTGTTTCCGACACTGTTGATACGCGCCGCGCTATCAACCGGCGTATCAGATTTGTCGGCTTCCGTCAGGGTGACGCGGGCGGCATCGACAGGCGCTTCCTCGACTTTCGGTTTGGTCAAGGACAGCTGGCCGGCCCTGCGATCTGCAACGGACGGCTTGTTTGCGGCTCCTTTGACTTGCGCGGAGCTTTTCAGCCTCTCGAGCTCCTCAGCCCGCCTCTGAACCTCTTTATACATCCCCGATCCGGTTTTCTGCTTGCCGGGGTTCAGAATATCCAGACCCAGCCTGGTGGTTTTATGGGCCCCGATCTGCTGCCAGACCAATGTGCTTGCGACAGGGACAATCAGCAAACTGGCGGCGACCGCTCCAACAACAACACGACGTTCCATGATCCACTCCCATGATTTATCCATGAAGGTGGTCATAGGACGTTCGGCTGGCTGAACTCCTTGGCGAATCGCCGGGGATTTTTTCCGGGCTTCTTCGAAAGCGAGCATGGCGGCATTGAGCGCGCGGTCCTGTGCGCCTGGGGCCGGCTCCGGAATTTGGATGTCTTTGAGAGCGTTCAGGTCTCTGTCATCCATCACATTCACCCATCAAGATCTTCTTCAACCGCTTCTTGGCTTCGTGGATATGCCAGGAGACGGTGCTTTCGGAACACGACATGATCTCCGCCGCCTCCCGGTGGCTCAACTCTTCGCTGTAAATCAAAATGACCGCGTCGCACTGTTTGTCGGGGAGCTGCAGAACCATTTCCCAGATCTGGAGTCCGGTCAGCTCGGTGACCGGATCCGGCGCGCAGGCCGTTTCCGCGATGAAGGCCAATTCGGTTATTTTGCGCGCCTGCCGCTGACTGGCTCTTTGGAAGTCCCGCGCCGCATTGAGCGTTACGCTGTAAAGCCAACTGGTAAACGCGGACCGATAATTATAGCTCCCGATCGATTGACCGAGCTTCACGCATACGTTCTGAGCGATGTCCTCGGCGTCCACCTGGTCGCCGCAGCATTTGTAAGCAATCCGATAAATGGACGCGTAGTGGCGCTCGACAAGGTGCGCGAAGGCGGCTCCGTTGCCCCCGACCGCCTCGTCAATCAGCTCCTGATCGGATTGTTCTGTCATCGCTCCTGGTCATTAGACGCCGGAAAGTCGAAAATCCTTGGTGTGGGTGCAAATTCTTTTCTGGAAGGCGAATTTCGTCAAGTGCCGGTCGCGAATAGCGTTTTCCAACCTAACCATCCGCTTGGAGCGCAGAATCCGTCAGTCCGCGCTTTCTGAGCAGCGCATCAACTTTCGGCATGCGCCCGCGAAACGCCTGATAAGCGTGCGCCGGTTCGTGGCTGCCGCCGGTCGAAAAGATTTGCGTATAGAGCCGCTCCGCGGTCGCCGGGTCGAAAACGTCACCCGCCTCCTTGAAGGCGCCGAAGGCATCGGCTTCCATGACTTCCGACCAGAGATAGCTGTAATAGGCCGACGAATAGCCGTCGCCGGCGAAGAGATGCAGGAAATGCGGCATGCGATGACGCATGGCGATCTCCGCCGGCATCCCTATGGACGCCAGGCACGCCGCCTCGAAGGCGTCAGGGTCGGCCGCGGCTTCCGGACGTGCCTCGTGAACGGCCAGGTCGACAATCGCCGATGCCAGATATTCAACCGTCCGAAAGCCGATATTGAAATTCCGGGCGGCGACCAGCTGGTTGAGTAGTCCATCGGCAATCGCCTCGCCTGTTTCCGCGTGTATGGCGAATTTTCGCAGAATTTCCGGCTCCATCAGCCAATTCTCGTAGAGTTGCGACGGCAGCTCGACATAGTCGCTGTTGCCGC
>CAYWBS010000732.1:0-2013 GCA_964456215.1 uncultured Hyphomicrobiaceae bacterium | reverse complement strand
CCGTTCACGGCGACGTCGAGCTTGCCGAGAAGCTCGGCCGCAATGATTTGTGTCCCTGCGGTTCAGGACACAGATTTCAAGCGCTGCTGCATGACTACAAAGCGCTATGACGGCGCAATTCGCGATCACTACTTTTAGGGAATGAACCAAACTGCCGGGCCGCCCGCGCGGTCCGGCGTCTTGGTTCGAAACCCGATTCAACTTCTATTGCGGGGACCGTTCAGCGCTTGACGGTCCCGTTTGGCGATCGGCGTTGCCGCCATATTTTCTCTTGCGGCGCGAATGACCAGCATTTCGTGCGCCGCAACACCAATCTTTCCAATGCGTCATCCTGAGACTTCAGAATTTGGCGGTGTTTTCGCCGGCCGCCCCGATTGAGCCCATGACAATTCATCTTGAGTTCAGGAACGGTATCGGAAGCTGCTCCCCGCAGTACCGCGCGAAAATCTCCATGGAAAGGAACCGGACATGAGACGTCCCATGTTTTCGGGCTTTGGCCATACCGCCAAGGCGCTTGTAGTTGGGCTGGGGGCCGTTTTGATATCAGGTTTGGCGGCGGGACCGACCGCCGCCAAACAGGTGAAGCTCAGCGCCGAGACCGGGCAGTCGGTGCTGATTGCCGGACAGGGCCAGAAAACCTACTTGCGCATCAATCTCGAAGGCATTCGATTTTCGGATTCTGAAAGTCGCCCGCCTGTGAATGTCGCGATTGTTATCGATCAGTCAGGCTCGATGCGCGGCAGAAAGCTGGCGCGCGCCAAGGAAGCCGCCATCATGGCGCTTAACCGCCTCGAATCCGACGATATCGTCTCCGTCGTTGCCTATAACCACAACGTCAATGTCATCGTACCCGCTCAGCGCCTGCGGAGCCGGTCGGAAATGCGAGCCCGTATCCGGCGGTTTGTCGCGGATGGACGGACGGCGCTTTATGCCGGCGTCAAGCAGGGTATCCGCGAACTGCGCGAATATCTCGATCGCGAGCAGATCAACAGGGTGATCCTGCTCTCCGACGGCCTGGCCAATGTCGGGCCAAGCTCGCCGGAAGAGCTTGGCGCGTTGGGCCGCTCGGCGGCGGGCGAAGGCATCTCGATCACCACGATCGGCCTCGGCCTCGGCTACAACGAAGATCTGATGACCAAGCTTGCCTATAACAGTGACGGCAACCATGCGTTCGTCGAGCATGCCGACGATCTCGTCAGGATTTTTAACGAAGAATTCGGCGACGTGCTTTCCGTCGTGGCCCAGGATGTCGAGATTATCATTCTTTGCGAGCCGGGGATCCGTCCGATGCGTCTCATCGGCCGCGATGCCGACATTAATGGCCGCAAAGTCAAGGTGAAACTCAATCAGCTCTACGGCGCCCAGGAGAAGTATCTGGTGCTGGAAGTTGACGTTCCGCCAAAGTCGGCAGCGCGGAAGATGAAGCTCGCCGAAGTCTCCGTGAACTACAAGAACATGAAGAGTAAAACCCGCGAAGCCCTGACCTCGTCCGTGGACGTGCGCTTCAGCGCATCGCGACCGGAAGCCGATGCCAGCGTCAACAAAAAGGTAATGACCGGCGTCGTCAACCAAATCGCCATCGAGGAAAATGAACGCGCGGTCAAGCTCCGTGACAAGGGAAAAGTCAAAGAGGCCAAAAAGGTTTTGGAGAAGAATGCCGATTATCTGAATAGAGAGGCGACACGGCTTGGCTCCAGTGAGCTCAGATCGATGGGCGAACGCAATCTCAACGATGCGGAAAGTCTGTCCACCGATGCCTGGTCGAAGACACGGAAATCGATGCGTGCCCGCCAATATAGAGGCAAGACCCAGCAGTCTTACTAAGATGATTAGCTGAACGGGCCTGCGCGCCGCGATTTCCGGTGCGCACGCCTGTTTGGCCTTTGTAGTAGGGGTGTTGCGCCAAGTTGACTACTTCAAAATGAAGGGATTTCTCTCCATTCAGGGGCGAAAAGAAAATCAAGCCGGAAAGTAGCGGTCAGGCTTGGCAAAGCATATGGAACGTAAAACCCA
>CAYWBS010000731.1:0-2013 GCA_964456215.1 uncultured Hyphomicrobiaceae bacterium | reverse complement strand
TGCGTGATTGGAGATTTCATATGCCGGCAGCCCGGCGGTGTCACAGATCTCCTGGGTAGCATTGTAAAGGGCATGGGCCGCTTCCGATTCGGGAATCTTGAGCTTGCCCGACGCAAAGAGCCGGGCAAAGGGCGTCTCCGGTTCGATCGTAAGCTGATAGAGGGAGAGATGGCGGACACCAAACGCAATGATTTCGGCGAGTTCTCCGCGCCAGGCGGCGACGGATTGACCCGGCCGGGCGTAAATGAGGTCGGCATTGACCCTGTCGAACGTTGCGATGGCAATGTCGAGAGCCGCTTTCGCCTCGCCGGCGCGATGCAGTCGCCCGAGCGCCTTTAGATCCGCCTCACGCAGCGACTGGACGCCAATCGAAATCCGGTTGACGCCGGCACTTTTGAACGCCGCGAAGCGGGAGGCTTCCACGCTCGACGGATTGGCCTCCATGGTGATTTCGGTATCATCGGCCATGGACCAGCAGGATGCTATCTTGTCGAGAAGCGCTCCGACGGAACCGGGCGTCATCAGCGACGGTGTGCCGCCTCCGAAAAAGACCGAGCGGACATTGCGGCCGGGAGCCATCGCGGCCATTTGATCCAACTCGCTGAGATAGGCTTTGAGGAATCGATCCTCATCAATCCCTTGCGCGCGAACATGGGAATTGAAGTCGCAATAGGGGCATTTCGATTCGCAAAAGGGCCAGTGAACGTAAACCCCGAATCCCGGTGCCTCAGTTTCCGCCGCAGGAGAAGCAGGATTTGACGAAGGCTTCGAACGCCCGGGCACGGTGGGATATGGCATGCTTATCATCGGGATCCATTTCGCCGAATGTTTCGCTGCGGCCTTCCGGCACGAAGATCGGATCATAGCCGAAACCTTTCGATCCCCGCGGCGGCCAGACAATATGGCCGAACACTTTGCCTATGAACGTCTGAACGCCGCCATCCGGCCAGCCGAGGGCGAGAGCGCAGGTGAAATGAGCGCGGCGCGCGGTAGTATCCAAAGCGCCCGCCTCCTCGAGCTCACGCGCGACACGTTCCATGGCACGGGAAAACTCTTTCCCGGATCCGGCCCAGCGCGCCGAATAGATGCCTGGCGCATTGCCGAGTGCTGCGACCTCAAGCCCCGAATCGTCGGCAAGTGCAGGCAAGTTTGCTTGTTTCGCCGCCGCCAGAGCTTTCAGTTCGGCGTTCTCCGCAAATGTCTCGCCGGTTTCTTCCGGTTCCGTCAAGCCAAGCTCACTCGCTGAAAAGGTGAAGATGCCATAAGGCTCCAATAATTCCTGGATTTCACCCACTTTGCCGGCGTTATGGCTGGCCACCACAAGGCGCCGGGAATGCTTCAAGGCCGTCGCCGCCATCAGGCAATGGCCAGTTTCTGCAAGTTCAAAAGTTCACGAATGCCTTTTTTCGCCAACACGACAAGCTCGTCGAAGGCCTCCTGCGAGAAGGGGGCGGTTTCGGCCGTGCCCTGGACTTCGACGATGCCGCCCGTTCCGGTCATAACAAAATTAGCGTCCGCATCGGCTTCGGAATCCTCAGCATAGTCAAGATCGAGCACCGGCTGGCCGCGATAGAGCCCGCAGGAAACCGCAGCCACTTTGTCCGTCAGCACGGGTCCCTTAACCATGTCGCGGACGCGCATCCATTCAATGCAGTCATGAAGGGCGACCCAGGCCCCCGTGATCGACGCCGTCCGCGTGCCGCCATCAGCCTGCAACACGTCGCAATCGATCATAATCTGCCGTTCACCGAGATCCTTGAGGCCGGTGACGGCGCGCAGGCTGCGTCCGATCAGGCGTTGAATTTCCTGGGTGCGCCCGGTCTGCCGTCCCATAGAGGCTTCTCTGCGCGTTCGATCGCTGGTCGCCCTTGGAAGCATGCCATATTCCGCAGTTATCCAGCCGCGCCCCTGACCTTTCAGCCAATTGGGAACACGCTCTTCGACACTTGCCGTACATAGGACATGGGTGTTGCCAAACTTGACCAGGCAGGATCCTTCGGCATGACGGGACAC
>CAYWBS010000730.1:0-2015 GCA_964456215.1 uncultured Hyphomicrobiaceae bacterium | reverse complement strand
TCTTCGTCGACGCCTTGTGATTGTTGAAGGTCACGCAGGGCGAAATGATATCGATGAGCGCGAAGCCTTGATAGCGCATTGCCGATTTGATCAGCGGAACCAGTTGCGCCTTGTCGCCTGAAAACCCGCGCGCCACGAAACCGGCCTTGAGCTGGATGGCGATGGCACAGAGATCCATCGCTTCGAACAGATTGTCCGCGCCCCTCTTGCTCTTTGAAGCCCTATCGTTTGTCGCCGAGAACTGGCCCTTGGTAAGGCCGTAGGTGCCGTTATTCTCGACGATATAGACCATATTGATCCGCCGGCGGACGGCATGGCAGAACTGGTTCAGTCCGATGGACGCTGTGTCGCCGTCGCCGGAAACGCCAAGATAAATCAGATCCCGGTTCGCCAGATTGGCGCCGGTGGCGATGGCCGGCATGCGGCCATGCACCGAATTAAATCCGTGCGAGTGGGACAGGAAATAGGCCGTCGTTTTCGAAGAACAGCCGATCCCGGAAAGCTTGGCGAGGCGATGGGCCGGCAACTCCAGTTCGAAGCAGGCTTCGATGATAGCCGCCGTCACCGAATCGTGACCACACCCGGCACAAAGCGTCGAGATGACCCCTTCGTAATCCCGGCGGGTGAGGCCAAGCTCGTTCTTTTTCAAGAGCGGATGCCGGATTTTGGGTTTTTTCATATATGTCATGACACGATCCTGGAAGTCACCGTCGAGCTGCGGCGCCGGCTAAATAGCGCGTTCCGAGAGCCTGAGCGCATTGGCGACGTTTTCATTTGTCTCGATCGCGGACTGAATCCGGACTTTGACGAAATTCGCATTCAGAGGCATGCCGTCATAATTCAAGACGGGGACGAGTTTTTCAGCCGCGATGCCGGCTTCCGTAATGAGCAACGATCGCATTTGCGCGTCCCTGTTCTGCTCGACCACGAATATCCGTTCGTGGGCCGCTGCAAATGCGGCGACGTCGGAGCCGAATGGAAACGCGCACAGGCGAAGCACATTCAGCTTGTAGCCATCTTTTTCCAGAAGGTCGAGCGCTTCATTCACCGCGTGAATCGTACCGCCATAGCAGATGACGCCGAGTTTGGATGTCTTGTCACGCTGGTCGATCTTGGGAAGCGGCACAAGCGATTGAGCCGTCTTGAACTTCCGCGACAGCCGTTCCAGGTTGCGGGCGTTAATCTCGCCATCTTCGGTATAAGCGGCATTTTCATCATGGGACGAGCCGCGCGTGAAATAGGCGCCTCTCTCGGGATGCGTGCCGGGAATTGTCCGGTAGGGAATGCCGTCGCCGTCGATATCCTTATAGCGGCCCCAATCCTCCTTGAGGTCTTCCAGTGCCTGGGCGTCGAGAACCTTGCCACGGTCGAAAACGTGGCCGTCGTCCCATTGCAAGGGATCGACGACCCAGCTATTCATGCCGATATCAAGGTCGCTCATGACGATGACCGGTGTCTGCAGGCGTTCGGAAAGATTGAACGCCTCGACGGCCATCTCGAAGCACTCCTTGGGATCTGAAGGAATGAGCAGGACGTGGCGTGTGTCGCCGTGCGAGGCATAGGCGCATGCGAAAATATCGGATTGTTGCGTGCGCGTCGGCATTCCGGTCGAAGGGCCGCCCCGCTGAACATCGAAGATAACCACCGGCACCTCGGCAAAATAGGCAAGGCCGAGAAACTCGCTCATCAGCGAAATACCGGGCCCCGATGTGGCCGTGAAGGCGCGCGCGCCGTTCCACCCGGCGCCGACAGCGATACCGATCGCGGCAAGCTCGTCCTCGGCTTGGACGACGGCGCCGAGCTTGCGGCCGGCCTTATCGGTGCGAAATTTGTTCAAATAGCGCTCGAAAGCTTCGGCGAGCGAAGTTGATGGTGTGATCGGATACCAGGCTGCGACGGTCGCCCCGGCGTAAATACATCCCAACCCGGCGGCGGCGTTGCCGGTGATCATGATCTTATCCTGACCGACCTGGCTCGGCTTTACCCTCAGCGGTAAGGGGCAATTGAATTTTTCG
>CAYWBS010000729.1:0-2018 GCA_964456215.1 uncultured Hyphomicrobiaceae bacterium | reverse complement strand
CTGTACTCGATCCCCCAGGGCGGCTGCCACCCTCCGAGCGCATAGGAAATCGGTCCATGCTCCAGCACGTGCAAAAGCATCGCCCCGGCGATCACCGGCATGATCCATGAAACCGCAACAGCGATAAGCCAGGCGATCGCGCCATGGCGCACCAGCGCACAGAGCACGGCGCCGAGCAGCGGCAGGACGACCTGTAATGCCGGGTAATGAGCCGACAACATCAATCTTCGTCCTCACCGCCGAACAACTCGTCTTCCTCAATCGTTCCGAACGCCTCATTGATTCGAACGACGAGGGCCAGTCCAAGGGCGAGAGTCGCGACGCCGACGACAATCGCCGTGAGGATCAAGACGTGAGGCAGGGGATTTGAATAGACGGTGAACTTGTCGTCGAGAATCGGCGCCGTCCCGCCCAATATCTTTCCCGGCGAAATATAAAGGAGATAAACGGACGTCTGAAAAAGCGACAGGCCGACGAGCTTTTTCACCATATTGCCGCGCGCGATCACGATGTAAAGGCCCGAGACCATAAGGAAAATCGTGATCCATTGATTGTAATGGGCGATAACCGGCTCGATGAACTGCATCAGCGTCCCCGTCCCGCGAAGATATAGAAAATGATGGTCATCGTGCCTGAAACGGTAATGAAGACGCCGATTTCGACAAGCATGATGCCGAGATGCTGGCCATGGGCCGGATCGTGATGATTGAGGGCTGAATAATCGAGATAATTGCCGCCGAGAAAGAGGCTTGCGACTCCGACGCCTGCAAAAATCAGCACGCCAAAAGGCACCATCACTTCCAGCACCACTTGCGGCACGACCCGCTGGGCGGCGCTCAGGCCGAAAATAATGGCGTATAGAATGATCATGGCGGCCGCGATCACGCCCGCCTGAAAACCGCCGCCGGGGCCGAAATCGCCATGAAACTGGACGTAAAGGCCAAACAGCAGAATGAACGGCAGAATGACCTTTGTGGTTATCCGCAGGATGAGATCAAATCTCATGTCTCCGCGCCCCCCTCAGATTCATTGTCCGGCTTTTTCCGGCGCCCCTTCAAAAGGAGCAGGACCCCGATCCCGGCCGTGAAGATCACCGTGGTTTCGCCCAGCGTATCGAAGCCTCGATAGCTGGCCAGAACCGAGGTCACGACATTGGGGACCGTCGTCTCCTCCACCGATTTGGAGAGATAACGTGGCACCACATTTTGGTGCACCGGCGTATCGGCGGCGCCGAAACGCGGAAAATCAAGCGTGCCGTAAATAAGTACAGCGGCGGTGACAACGGCGACAAAAAGGGGAAGCGCAAGCGAATGTTTCGGCGCCGCTTCCTCGGTTTTCGTCAAATAAAGCGTGCTGAGCATCAGAACCGTGGATATGCCGGCGCCGACCGAGGCCTCCGTCATCGCCACATCGACGGCATCCAGGACGATCAGCACGCTGGCCATGAGGAAACTGTAGATGCCGCTGAGAATGACAATGGCGAACAGGTTCCTGAGGCGAACGACACCGATCGTCACCACGGCCATCAGCGTCAAGAGCGCCATGTTAATTAGAGATTCGATGACCGCCTCCTCCCGTCCACGCCTTCGCCGCCCGCTTCAGACCCCTCACCCCGCTTCGCCGCCATCCTTGTTGCCTGGCTCAGCAAGCAGAGGCTCCAAACCCACGTGCAGCGCCGCCCGGGCGACCGCATGGGTGGCCGTCGGACTTGTAAAGAAAAAAATTGCAAGCAAAATCAAAAGCTTGAGTGCAATCAGGTTCGGTCCCGCCTGGAACATCATTCCGGCTATCAGAAGACCGGCGCCGGCCGAATCGATAATTCCGGCTGCATGCATCCGCGCGAATACGTCCGGCATGCGCACGACGCCCAGCGCCCCGACCAATATAAAAGTGGAGCCGGCAAGCACCAGCGCGCCGCTAATGATATCAATGATCGTCTCCATCACTCCGCGTGCTCCTCTTCGCCGCTATGGCTCAAATCGCCGTGACGGAAGAATTTGAGCACGGCAAGCGTCGAG
>CAYWBS010000728.1:0-2024 GCA_964456215.1 uncultured Hyphomicrobiaceae bacterium | reverse complement strand
CCATGTTGCGGCGCTGTCGAGAGCTCCGTCAATGGGGAGCGAAGGGCCGCCATCAGAGGTCCGGAGTCCTGATAAAATGTCCAAAGCCGGGCCAGGACTTGCGCGTCGATCTGCCGGCCATCGGTCCGCGGACCGTAGAGCTCGCCGCCGAGGCCGGATTGCGGGGCATAGCGGTTCGGGCCGGCCATGTTCTACTCGCTGATCGGGCGCGGCTGCTCGAAACGGCCGCGCGTAACAAGACATTTGTCATTGGCCTTGAGCAGGAACTTTGAGCGCGCGGCCGATGGACCGAACCAACATGCATTATTGCCCGCATAGGACCGAATTTGGCGGACACGACAAATCACGAAATTGAACCTGCCATGCGCGGCAGCTCACGGCCGATGCGCTTTTTTATCGTTGCCGGGGAGCCGTCAGGCGATCGGCTCGGCGGAAGGTTGATGGCGGCGATAAAGTCGCGTCTTGCGACACATGATGCCATGTTTTCCGGGGTTGGCGGCGAAGCAATGATGGCGGAGGGGCTGCAGCCACTTTTTCCGCTTTCCGACGTCGCAGTGATGGGACCGTTCGCGATCGCCAGGCGCTTGCCGCTGATCGTTTCCCGCGTCTACCAGACCGTCAACGCGGCCCTGGACTTCAGACCGGACGTTCTGGTGATCATCGACAGTCCGGAATTCACCCATCCGATTGCAAAACGGCTGCGCAAGCGGGCGCCGCATATACCAATCGTCGACTATGTTTCGCCCAGCGTCTGGGCGTGGCGGCCCGGGCGCGCGCAGAAAATGCGGCACTATGTCGATCACGTCATGGCACTTTTACCCTTTGAGCCGGAGGCGCACCGCCGGCTCGGAGGGCCGCCCTGCACTTATGTCGGCCATCCGCTGGTGGAAAGACTCGATTGGATCCGCGATCAAGATCCGGACGCGCTTGCCGGACGCCTCGCACTGAGAAGGGACATACCGGCCTTGGTGGTGCTCCCCGGCAGCCGTCCAAGCGAAGTGCAACGGCTGATGGGGCCGTTCAAAGACGCTGTAAGTCTTCTTTATCGAGACTGCAGTCCGTTTGAAATTCTCATTCCCGCCGTCGCCTCCGTTCGGAAAATGATAGAGGAACGGCTGGCGGGCTGGCCTCAAAGCCCATACCTGTTGGAGGGCGAGGCTGACAAGTTCGCCGCATTTCGCCTGGCCCGGGCCGCGCTCGCGGCGTCGGGAACCGTGACCCTTGAGCTGGCGCTCTCCGGCACGCCGATGGTCGTCGCCTACCGGGTTGATCCCATCGCTTCGCTGTTCCGGTTTTTGGTCAACGTTCCCTCGGTCGTGCTGGCAAACCTCGTCCTTGGGGGGAATGCCTTTCCGGAATTTCTGCACGAACGGTGCACGGCCGAAAACCTGGCATCGGCCTTATCACCATTGTTGCGGGATGGGCCGGAGCGTATACGCCAAGTTGAAGCGCTTGTCCGGATTCACGACAGAATGGCCGGCGCCGACGGGCCGCCAAGCATCAAAGCCGCCGAAATCGTCTTGACATATGCGAATTCGAACCGCGCTTAGAATACCGTTTATTGCTTGAGATCGGCATACGCCACTGTGGCGACCTTCACGTCGGGAAACGCCGCTCCAAAGCAATCTCGGCCAAGCCATCATAACGCCCGATCCAAAATCGCGAACGCGCCGGCCCAGGGTGGAACAATCCGCGTCTGGTGGCGGGACCCAAGCGTCTCTTCCTATAGGACGGCAGTTTCCGGCCAATGAGGCTGCCGCATGAACCGCGGATCAGCGTGCCGACATCGGCACATAAGCGCGTTGAGCCGGTCCGTTGTAGAGTTGTCGCGGCCGGCCTATGCGCTGGTCGGGGTCCTCAATCATTTCCTTCCATTGGGCGATCCAGCCGACGGTGCGCGCGAGAGCAAAGAGGACAGTGAACATGTCGGGTGGAAAACCAAGAGCCTTGAGCGTAATGCCGGAATAGAAGTCAATGTTCGGATAGAGCCGCTTCTCGACGAAATAGTCGTCTTCCAGCGCAAT
>CAYWBS010000727.1:0-2024 GCA_964456215.1 uncultured Hyphomicrobiaceae bacterium | reverse complement strand
CGACAAACGTGTTCTTTGGTTCGGTGTAGATCTCCGCCGGGGTGCCGATCTGCCGGATCTTGCCCTCGTTCAGGACAGCCACCCGGTCGCCGAGCCCCATGGCCTCGATCTGATCATGGGTGACGTAAATTGTGGTGGTGCCTATGCGGTGCTGGAACTGCCGCAGCTCATCGCGGGCGGATGTCCTGAGCTTGGCATCCAAATTGGACAGCGGCTCGTCAAGGAGGAACACCACCGGTTCCCGCACCAGGGCGCGGGCGAGCGCGACCCGCTGACGTTCGCCGCCGGAAAGCTGGCGCGGCTTGCGGTTAAGCAGGCGTTCGATGCCGAACATGCCGGCCGCCCAGGTAACCTTCTTCTTGATCGCCGTCTTGTCCAGTCCCTGGGCGGCGAGCGGAAAAGCAATATTCCTGCCGACCGTCAAATGCGGATAAAGAGCATAGCTCTGGAACACCATGGCGATGTTGCGGGCTCGGGGCGGAAGATGGGTGACCAGTTCGCCGCCGATCAGGATGTCACCGGCCGTCGGCTCCTCGAGGCCGGCAATCATGCGCAACAGCGTCGTCTTACCGCATCCGGACGGACCCAAAAGGACGAGAAACTCGCCTTCGTCGGCGGTAAGATCGATTCCGTCCACCGCGCGGACATCGCCGAAAAGCTTGGTAACCCCCCTTGCCTCCACGGTTTTCATGGGCTTTTCCCGGTGGTTTCTGTGGGCATTCCCGCTCTTATCATGCGGCCTTGCCGCCCCTCTAACAGACAAGGGGAGGCTCCGGTCCGCGGAGCCTCCCGACGCCTTCGAGCTGTCGCCGCAAGGCTGGCGTGTTCAGCAGTGCGGGACGCGATAACGCTCAGATCTTACCCTTTTCCTTCCACTTTGCGAAGATGCGCTTGCATTGCGCTTCGGCCTTCTTGAGGGCATCTTCTGGTGTTTCTGCGCCTGTTGCCGCCTTGGCGAACATGGTATTGACCACCCAGGTGTTGAATGTCTCGTCGATGGCCGCGTTGGCGTAGCCCGGATAACCGACGTTGGTCGCCCAGTCGAGCACATCCTCCAGGACCTTGTATTTATCGGCCGGCTTGGCTCTCGGGTCATTGGCGAGCTGTTGCTTGAGGTCGGGCACGGTCTTGGCAAAGCACGGAAAGTTGTAGAATTCGCTCTCTTGGAAGGCGGTCTTGAAGTTGTCGATATAGTCGACCAGGAACTTCTTGGCGCCGTCGATGTTCTCGGCGAAATTCCAGATGCAGTAGACGTTCATCACGTGCTCGAGGCCGATGGCGCGCACCGGTCCCTTGGCCGCCTTGGTCAGCCAGATATTGTCGGTGACGGGAATCTTTTTGTTTTCACCGGTGCGGGTGATGGAGATGGCGTTGAGCGCCAGTGATCCTTTGCCGGCCAGCATGAAGCGGTTGTTGGACGACGCGTCCCAGGCCAACACTTCCGGCGTCATCGCTTCCTCAAACAGTGCCTTGACGAACTTGAGCGCCTCCAAAGTGTTCTTGGAATTGATCACCAAATTGCCGTCGGCGTCCTGCACCGATGCGCCGAACGAATACATGATCGTGCGCAGCGCCATGCCCGTGTCGATCTCGGCCGAAAGCCCGATGCCGACCGGAATGTTGTGTTTCTTCTTGATCTTGCCGCCGCCGACGCGGATGTCGTCCCAGGAATCGGGCTTCATGCCGACGTCATCCCAAAGATCCTTGCGGTAATTGATCGGGTCGGGAACAAAGCTGTCCGAGAAGCCGTAGTACTTTTTCGTCTTCGGGTTGTAGGTACTCTTGACCGCCAGATCGATCGGCTTGCCCCACTTGCGCTCCACCTCCTGGTAGATCTCTGCGTGGTCAATGACCAAGTCCTCATAAACCGGCGGCGGCCAATTGAACATGAACATGTCGTGGCCCTGCTTGGCCGAGGCCTCCGCAACGTTGAAGTGGGTCTTGTCGATGGTCTCGACCCGGAAGAAGCTCCGGCTCTCGCCGGGCGGGATCGACATCCCTTCTTCGTCGGCCACGATCGTTCC
>CAYWBS010000726.1:0-2025 GCA_964456215.1 uncultured Hyphomicrobiaceae bacterium | reverse complement strand
TGCCCGGCGGGTATCGCAGCGCACAAAACAAACGCGCAAGTCACCAGAAAAGCGGATATTCTGGTTACTTCCTTGCTCATCATCATCGACCCCCACCCTTCACTTGGATTTGGAATTGCAGTTCGCCCCCGTGGCAATCGCAATACCACAAACGGGGCATAACTAAGGCAATTTTCCTTAACGCTTGTGGACACGTGTTATCGACGCCACAATTCCACGCAATGTCCGTATTTCTTGCTCCGTTGCGGCCATTCTCTGAAACATGTTTCTTATATTTCGTACCATTCTTGGTCTTTTTTCGACGAGATTCAAGAAGCCGGATGCATCAAGTTCGCCTTCCAACTGCTCTAGAAAGCCGTCGAGTTCGTTTTTGGTCGCCGGCCGGGATGCGCCTAATTGCAAGCCGGGCCTCCCGGGACCGTCGAATAACGTCTCCCGGCCGAGCTTCGCGGATGGTCCGGCCTTGAGCCATTCATATCCGTAGAGCAGAACGGCTTGGGCAATGTTTAGGGATGCAAATGCGGGATTTACAGGCGCCATGATGATCGCGTCGGCCATCGCCACTTCATCGTTTGTCAGGCCCGAATTTTCCCGCCCAAACAGGACGCCGACGCGTTCGCCGGAATTGAGCTTTTCCGCCGCTTCCGCCGCTGCACCGGCAAAGGAGATGACAGGCTTGACCATGTCGCGGACCCGCGCGGTTGCCGCAAAGACCGTATTGAGGTCGCCGACCGCCTCTTTCACGGTGTCGAATATCATCGCCGAATTGACAATATCGTCAGCTCCGGAAGCGGCGGAAACCGCCTTCTCGTTTGGCCAGCCGTCGCGCGGCTTGACCAGGCGCAGCTCCTTCAGGGCGAAATTCGCCATCGCCCGCGCCGCCGTGCCGATGTTCTCGCCAAGCTGCGGCTCGACCAGAATTATGACTGGCTGCGGAATGCCTTTGGGGTCTTGCGAACTCATCCTCTCAGTAGCCTGTTCCAACCAACCGCGTTGTGTCTAAACACTCGTCAATGCTCCCGCCCCACCAAAATGGTGAAAGCGCGCGGAACACAAGCCGCCCCGGCCAATGTCTATTTCTTCGCGCCCCCTTGCAGATATGAGACTCATGCTATAGGGAGCATCGCAAATGTAACCCATGATCTGATCGCGAAGTTAAGCGCCCAAAGCGGTTTCTGGAGATACCCGGACATGAGCAAGATCAAAGTTGACAATTCCGTCGTCGAATTGGACGGCGACGAAATGACCCGCATTATCTGGCATCTCATCAAAGATAAGCTCATTCATCCCTTTCTCGATATCGACTTGAAATATTTTGATCTATCGATCGAAAACCGCGACGCAACGGACGACCAGGTCACCGTCGATGCTGCCCACGCGATCAAAGAGCATGGCGTCGGCGTAAAATGCGCAACCATCACCCCTGATGAAGCGCGCGTCGAGGAATTCGGCCTCAAGAACATGTGGCGCTCGCCGAATGGAACGATCCGCAATATTCTGGGTGGCGTAATATTCCGCGAACCGATTGTCTGCCAGAACGTTCCACGCCTGGTGCCCGGCTGGACACAGTCAATGGTGATCGCCCGCCACGCTTTTGGCGACCAATACCGCGCCACGGATTTTCTTGTTCCCGGCAAAGGCAAACTCAGGCTCTCCTGGGAAGCCGCCGACGGCTCCGACAAGATCGAGCGAGAGGTGTTCGATTTCGACGGTCCGGGTGTGGCGCTTTCCATGTATAATCTCGATGCCTCCATTAACGATTTTGCCCATGCCTGCCTGAATTTCGGCCTGGACCGCCGGTGGCCCGTTTACTTGTCAACCAAGAACACCATTCTCAAGATCTATGACGGTCGCTTCAAGGATATTTTCCAGGACGTCTTCGACAAGGAATTCAAGCTCAAGTTTGAAGAGGCGGGGATTACATACGAACACCGGCTGATCGACGATATGGTCGCCGCGGCGTTGAAATGGTCAGGAGGCTTCGTCTGGGCGTGCAAGAACTATGACGGCGACGTGCAGTCCGAT
>CAYWBS010000725.1:0-2038 GCA_964456215.1 uncultured Hyphomicrobiaceae bacterium | reverse complement strand
ACGCCATGCACGGCGCCTATCTAGGCCCCGAGTTTTCGCAAGCGGAGATTGAGCGGCGCCTTTCAGACGCTGGCGCGCGGTTCACCACCTTCGATGATGAGAGCCAGCTCTATGAGCGCACCTGCGACGCGCTGGAAGCGGGTCATGCCGTCGGCTGGTTCCAGGGCCGCATGGAGTTCGGGCCGCGTGCGCTAGGCGGCCGCTCGATCCTCGGCGATCCGCGCAATCCCGAGATGCAAAAAAGACTCAACCTCAAGATCAAGTACCGCGAGAGCTTCCGCCCGTTTGCCCCCTCCGTCCTGCGCGAGGACGTCGCCGACTACTTCGAGCTGGACACCGACAGCCCCTACATGCTGCTGGTCGCCGATGTGAAGCGCAACCGGCGCCGGCGCATGACGGTCGAGCAAGAGCAGCTATTCGGTATCGACAAACTCAACGTGGTGCGCTCCGACATCCCCGCCGTGACGCACGTCGATTATTCCGCGCGCGTGCAGACGGTGCACAAGGAGACCAATCCGCGCTACCACGCGCTTCTTTCGGCCTTCAAGCAACGCACCGATTGCTCCGTTCTCGTCAACACCAGCTTTAACGTGCGCGGCGAGCCGATCGTGTGCACGCCGGAGGATGCGTTCCGCTGCTTCATGGGCACCGAGATGGAGACGTTGGTCATTGGCAATTGTGCTTTGCGCAAAGCCGATCAGGCGGACCACCTCACAAATGACTATGCGAAAACAATCGATGCCGATTGAAGCTTGAGGTAACTGGCGTGACAACAGCAACCGCGTGGTCACCACCCACATCAGGAACTCAGTCAAACGCGTTCGAAGGTCGGCCCGGCGCCGCCCTGCTCATCATTGCCACCAGCTTCCTTCTGTTGATCATCAATCCGGTTGTCTTTGGCCTATTATTTGGTCTCGATACCATAGAACACTGGCTCTACATCTCCGGCGTCGATCTATCATTGATTGTCTTCGGACTCTGGCTCCCTGCGGTTTCTGTAATAAGACGCCAGCCAAAGATAATGGTGGTGTCCCTTGTCGCACTCGGCATGTTGCCTGGCTTGATGGTCGCAGCAGAGTTCGCAGCCGGGTACCATCGGTTCCACCCGTCGCTGGCCAGGCTGCAGAATCTACCGGAAAACCGCAGCCCCCTTTATGCGCCGCATCCGGCGCTAGGGTGGTGGCACCCTCCCAACGCGAAAGTCTATGCCGACATTCGCGAACTTGGCGCGGAAATCAGAACGGAGTTCGACGATCGGGGACGGAGAAAGATCGACCAGCTCCCAGCGAAGACCAAGGTTCACTTTTTTGGTGACTCTTATATTTTTGGCTTTGAAGTGTCCGACTCCGAAACGGCGCTCCAGGTCCTCGCACGCGACCCGAAGATACGCGGCAGATTCGAGCTCTTGAACTACGGCGTTGTCGGTTATGGCCTTGAGCAGATGCTGACGCGTTTGCAGCTGGCCCAAAGCGAGATTGCCAAAGGTGACGTTGTCGTACTGACATTCATAGCCCACGACCTGGTCCGCAGCGACAAGAGCGGATTGTGGGTCTGTCGAGAGCCTTGGTACGGTCCAGGCGTGCAGACATTCCCAGTGTATGAACATGGACGTCTGCAGGTGAAGAGGATCGATGAGTTGTGCAACCGCACTGCAAGCATGTTGCTCTATTCGGGCTTGCCGATCGGTAAGGTGCTAACAAAGATCTACGAATGGTGGTACCGGGATTGGGGACGGCTGGAGCAGAACGCGGATGCGATTATCCGTAATGCGAAAGAATTGGCGGCCGCGCGAGGGGCAAAATTTATAGCAATCGAGTTTCCAGAGAGATCGGAGTGTCTGGCGCGACGGCAAAAAGTCGACCTCAAGCACTTTGAGTCCCGCGTCTTCTCAATGCTAGACCTCTGTCCGCCGTCGCGGGAGGGCGTGGACCGGGTGTACCTTGAGAACGATAAGCTACATTGGAATGCTCGAGGAAATAGGATGGCGGCGAAGGGCATCTGGTCCATCTTGCAGGAGAACGGGATAAGGTAGGACGAG
>CAYWBS010000724.1:0-2051 GCA_964456215.1 uncultured Hyphomicrobiaceae bacterium | reverse complement strand
AAAGCGCGAGCGCCGGAGTTTGAAGGCCGACTCGCTTTTACTTCCGTTTCTATGCGTTACGAACAGAGCGCGGGGACGGTTTTCATGGGGCTATCTTTCGAGGCCGCACCGGGAGAAGTCATTGCAGTAACCGGTCCAAACGGATCGGGAAAGAGTACGATCTTGAAATTGGCCCAAGGACTTTGCCAGCCACTTACCGGCTCGATCCGCATTGATGGGTTCGACATACGTCAGATCATGAAGCGCGATTTGCGGCGGCGCATAGGATACGTGCCCCAAAACCCGCGATTCATACCCGGAACGGTTGCGGACAATCTCAGATGCGTAAAACCTCTCGCCAGGGAAATTGAGCTTTGGGAGGTCCTGGAACAAGTCGGCGCCGATCAAGAAGTCAAATCTTTGCCGGAGAAGCTATACACGCCTTTAAGGGGCGGTCCGGATTTGGGACTATCGGCCGACTTCGCCCATCGTCTCGCCTTTGCGCGAATCCTTTTGCAGAAAAGCCCGATCATACTTATCGACGAATTTCCTAACTCGTTGTTGCGTGCAAAAGTCGGTGCAGTGGTCCAAGACATTATCCGCTCTTCAAGAGGTAAGCGAACAGTACTCTTTGTCACCCATCGGGCCGACCTAATGCGCCTCGCGGACAAAGTCGTCGCTTTGAGGCGCGGTCTCGCCCCGGTATGCGGGTCATTAGATAAGATCCTGGAGCTTGCGCAATGAAATTCATTGGCAATATGACAAGTGAATTGGCCAAAAACTTTCGGCCGTCGAAAGACATACAGCTCCGCTATCTTGCTCAGTCAGCCCGGTTGGAGGAAACGGCAAGTCCGCGTTTTGTCCGTCTAACAGCTCTTCTTGTGAGCTCTTCCGTCCTGGTATTTATCGTCTGGGCGGCCATGACGAACATCAATGAAGTCGCCCGAACACCCGGCGAAGTTGTGCCATCCGGCTTCGAACAGACCGTGCAGCATCTCTACGGCGGCATCGTAGAAAAAATTCAGACGAATGAGGGCGAGCTTGTAGAGTGGGACCAGGTTTTGCTCACGCTCGATGGTTCTGGAGTGCGGGAAGATCTCGATCGTGCAAAGCGAAAACAATGGTCACTTTCCATTCACGCCGAGAGATTGCGCGCCTTCGTGCAAGAGCGCGACCCTGATTTTTCAAAGTTGGGCAATCCCGATGACCCGCGGATAGTAGAGCAGATGGACGCCTTCAAGACGATGGTTAGCGCACGCGCCCACCAGGCACAGATCATCAAAGACCAATTGGCACAAAAAGAAGAAGACAGAAGGATTTTACGCACCGAACTCATGACGGCGGAAAGAAGTCTTGCATTGGGTAGAGAGCTTTTGCGGCGCAGGACCGTGCTGCTCAAGGACGGTAACATCGATTTTGTCCGCTACACGGAGACCGAGCAAAAGGTCAATGAACTCAGTGGGAAAGTCGCTGTTCTAAAAAAGAAGATTCTCCAAGCCGATGTCACGGAACGTGAGTTTCGGAACAGGCTTACATCGCTTGGCACGGTACAGCGCGACGAGGCCTATCGCGAGTTGCTTGCGACGGAGAGCGAACTTGGCCAAAATAGAGAGGTAATCGAGAAGCTGCAGAATCGCGTCGAACGTTTGATTGTACGCTCTCCGGTTAGAGGCATCGTAAAAGGTCTTGAGGTCAATACGGTTGGCGGCGTTATCCAGCCAGGCCAAGATCTGGCTAAGATATTGCCTTTGGAAAAAGACCTCATCGTCAAGGTCCAGATTCCGCCGCGGCATATCGGTCACGTGCGCGTCGGTCAGCCCGTACAGCTCAAAATCAGCGCTTACGATTTCTCCCGTTACGGCGCCGCGCAAGGAAAATTGAGCTTCATATCCGCCACCACGTTCGAAGACAAAGGTGGGAATCGCTACTATCTCGGTGAGGTGGAGCTTGCCCAACGACATATCGGGCCCGGCCGGGACGGAAACCGTATCATGCCAGGCATGACCGCGATGGCCGAGATTATCACAGGCGAAAAAACGATTCTTCAATATCTCCTCAAACCCATGCAAGTC
>CAYWBS010000723.1:0-2056 GCA_964456215.1 uncultured Hyphomicrobiaceae bacterium | reverse complement strand
GTAGAGCAAATCAATCTGCGCGATAACAGATGCGGTTAGATGATCGCTTACGTTGCACTTCCCAGGATCTGCGGGCCGTTCAAAGGAAACTCCTGGGCTTTCGCGCACGTCTTGCCCCTGCCCTGCCACTATCCCCGATCCGCCTGCCCTGCGTTCGACGGATTGCGTTTTACGGCAAAGCAGTAGACGAAGCCACGCTCAGGAGCGGTCAGGATCTTCCCGGCGGCCGCCCATCAAAGGCGACCGGCCAAAGGCGAGCAGCGCGTCTTCTCTGAGTTGCAGCGGCGATCGACGCTCGGCTTTGGCGACATCGCGCAGTTCCTGTTCCAGGAAATCGAGATCCTGACCGGCCGCTCTCAAGGTCGCGATCACCTCTTCGACAGGACGATGGCGGGATGCGGCCAGCGCCCACAAGATAGCCGCCCGCGTGCCTGTCTTGCAGTGGGCGTAAATCGGCTTGGCAAGATCGACAAGGGCCTCTTCGAACCGGTCGATAATATCGGTTTCGAAAATCGCGTGGTTTTCAGCCGGGCAATGAGCGTAGCCAAGGCCGCTCTCGCCGGCGAGACGGGCCGCCTCCGCCGACGCCATATAGGTGCCTTGTTCGTTATCGGGGCGCGCATTCAAAATCGCCGCGAAACCGGCATTGCGAAGCAGCCCGAAATCATCGGCCGAGATTTGCGGACCGATCGCGAACTGGGGCGTTAAGTTTACGAATTTGACCACGCCTGCATCGTCCCTAACCAGCGCGTTTTGCCCCAACCGGCCGCGCATCGCCATGTCATCATATCCCTTTCCCATGCCCGGCGATGGGCTTAGACTGCATGTCCGCCTTCAATATCAAGGAACCCGCGACTAATACGGATGGCAAGCACAATTGACGAAACGGACCGGAAAATCCTGGACCTCCTGCAGGACAATGCCGGGATTTCCGCAAAAGAAGTCGGGGAGCGGCTCGGATTGCCGGAGGCGGCCTGCGCGGAGCGAATTGCAAAGCTTGAGAAAGCCGGAGTCATTCAGGAACGCGTAACCCTGCTCGATCCGCGCAAGGTCGGCGCCAATGTGACCGTTTTTGTTGCAATTACCACGCCCGAGCATAGCCAGGAATGGCTGGACCGGTTCCATGATGCCGTGAAGGGTTTTCCGGAAGTCGTTGAGTTTTACCGGATGAGCGGGCAGGTGGACTATCTGCTTCGCGTCGTCGTGCCCGACATAGACGGCTACGATGTGTTTTACAAGAAACTGATAGCAGCGGCGAAACTCAAAGACGTCAGCTCGACTTTCGCCATCGAGCAGATCAAGTTCACGACCAAGCTGCCATTAATAGTCACCGATTGAGCGGGTGCGGCCAAACCGGACAGGTGTGGGGTGCGGCGGGTCATGACGGGAATTGCTGCGCGGCGGTTATCGTATGTGTATTGGCGCCATGGCGCTGCCGCCGGCCGTGGGCGCGGCGCCGAGGCCCATTTTAGAGAAGCCGGGCAAACGGGGCCCCTGGCAAGACCGTCTGGCTGTTTGACCCGTCCTGAAGGGTTGGTGCGGTCGAGAAGACTCGAACTTCCACGGGAGTTACCCCACAGCGACCTCAACGCTGCGCGTCTACCAATTCCGCCACGACCGCATGAAATCGCGCCTCATGTAACAAATCGGGGGTGGCCTTACAAGGCAACGGCGGGGGCCTCAGGACCGGCCGAAAGCCTTGCGCAGCGCGTCCTTGGCGCGCTCCAGCATCCGGCGGCGATCGTCGGAAAGGCCGCGACCGGCACGGTTGATGTAGAAGTTCAGCATCGACATCGCCGACTGGAACGGCGTGCCCTTGCGCCGGGCGCTGGCCTCGGCCGAGCGCTTGAGCGAGCGGGCGATGCGGGCCGGGTCGTCCCAGGTGAAGACGCCTTCTTCGAGGTCGAGGGCGGCGCTCCCCTCGCTCACCTCCTGCGACCAATACTTGGTTTTCGGCTTGGTCCCCCGTCGGCGCTTGGCCGGCATGACAGACTCCCTGTTCGCGATCTCCCCGCCACGCCATATAGTTACCGCGTTCCCCCTCCCCTGAAAGGAG
>CAYWBS010000722.1:0-2061 GCA_964456215.1 uncultured Hyphomicrobiaceae bacterium | reverse complement strand
TTACGATTGTTTCAGCTTATGTCTGCTGAACTTGCCTACACGGAGAACTCTCCAGAGCCAGAAGGTTCTCCGCCGCGTCCAGAGCGCGTTTTAGAAATCATTGACCTGGACAAGAGACTGTGCGCGGCCAGCATTCTGGATGGGATACGTGATGCCGTTCGGTCTACGGAAATGTACACTTCCGATCCGAAGGCCAAGCCAACGCACTATTTAGTTACTTATGATCACAGCACACACCTGGTAAAGGTAAAACCGTATTCAAGACCTTTGAATGACACCTATCACTTAGGTGTTGCGGAACTACAAAGTGAGTCGAATGTCTCAGACAACATTACTTCAATCGTCGTTGAGGCAGATAAAGTAAAGAATTTGAAAGATGCATTCCCTAATTATTTTGGCGACGTTTCAATTTTCAGCACAAACCTAAAGCGGGTCACGTCAGGACAGGATGCCAAAGAGTACCTAATGCCGCCGCAGCAAGTCATTGTGGCGCCGGCAGAGACCAAAGTTGATCCGCGCTGGCTCCGGCCAGGCAGACACCGCCGGTGGGAATAGCCATATGCGCCCTACGGTAGCCGGACGGAGTTTGAACCCCTACCGCATCGTTCTTGCCACAAATAGCCTGCATTCCGGCCTGAAATGACCGTTACGGATCGGGTTGCAAACCCGATCCGGCATTGGGTTATTTCCCTTCCCCCTTGAGGGGGGAAGGCCAAACGCCACCGGTTTAGCGCTTCCGGCGCTAAGCCGCATGGCGTTTGGGAAGGGGGTGAAGGCGGCACATGCAAGAGCGCGCATTTTCATCTGACAACCGTCTCTTTCACCCCCGCCCATTCCGCCGAACGACTTAGCCGCGTGCGCGGCTAAGATCGTGGCGGAAAGCCCGCCCCTCGAGGGGGCGGGGGCAATAGATAGAAAATTTGTGTTAAACCGGACAGCAGTGGGTCAAGTCCGGTGATGACGTGGGAGAGGTACGCGGATATCCCACAGCACGTCATGCCCGCGCGTGACGCGGGCATCCAGGGGCGGCAGTGCAAAGTGTCGACGGCTCACTCTTACCTGCCGGGCGTGATCTGTCACCCCCACCCTATACGCAGCCGCGCCGCGGCGCTAAGTTTGCCGGCGGCGCAAGGGCGCGCCTCATGACATCGCCCGGAGGGAGGAAACGTAAGTGAGCGATTATGACGTCATCGTCGTCGGCGCCGGGAACGCGGCGCTCGCCGCCGCGGTATCGGCGAAGGAGAACGGCGCCGCCAGGACCGTTGTCCTGGAGAAAGCGCCCGAGGAGATGCGCGGCGGCAATACCCACTGGTCCGGGGGCCTCCTCCGCATCGCCTTCGACAGCGTCGATGAATTGGACGCGCTGGTGCCGGACGCCGAAAAGGAGTTTCCCGGCTTTCGCGCCGGCGTCGAGCCCTATAGGGCGGCGGATTTCTGGGCGGACCTGCTGCGCGTCACCGGCGGGCGCACCGACAAGGAACTCGCCGGGATCGTCATCGCCAATTCCTACGACACCATCCGCTGGATGCACGACCACGCCGGCATCCCCATGGAGCCCGCCTTCTCCCTCGGCGGCATCCGCAAGGGCGACGTCATCAAATGGCCGAAGGGCGCCATTATCCGCGCCGAGCATGAAGGCGTCGGCCTCTCCAAACACTGGTTCCTGGCCGCCGAGCGCGACGGCGTCGAGATCCGCTACGGCAGCGGGGCGCAGCGCCTGCTGGTCGACGGCTCGGGCGCCGTCACCGGCGTCAGCATCAAGGACGCCGACGGCATCAGGGAGCTTACCGCCAAATCCGTGGTGCTCGCCTGCGGCGGCTTCGAGGCCAACCAGCAATGGCGCGCCCAATATCTCGGCAAGCCCTGGGACCACGCCAAGGTGCGCGGCACCCGCCACAACCAGGGCGACGGTCTGCGCATGGCGCTCGATATCGGCGCCATGGCCACCGGCAACTGGTCGAGCTGCCACTCGACGCCGATCAGCGCCGAATGGGACGATTTCGCGCCGCGCGACATCACCGACAAATCGAACCGGCTCTCCTATCCCTGGGGCATGATGAT
>CAYWBS010000721.1:0-2062 GCA_964456215.1 uncultured Hyphomicrobiaceae bacterium | reverse complement strand
TGGAATAGGGCGAGGAGGGATTGTATGGGCTCTCCTCCGCGAACCGGCCGCCGTCAAGCGGCAAATCCCCATAAACTTCGTCGGTCGAAATATGGTGGAAGCGGAAGGCCGTTTGTTTTGCGTCTGACAGACTTTGCCAATACCGGCGGGCGGCTTCCAGCAGATGATAGGTGCCGATGATGTTGGTCTCCAAGAATACCGCGGGCCCGTCGATCGAGCGGTCGACATGGCTTTCGGCGGCAAGGTGCATGACCGCATCGACGCCTTCTTCCACCATCAGCGCAAACAGACGGTCCTGCTGGCAAATGTCGGCCTTGACGAAGCGGTAGCGTTCATCGCCTTCCACGTCCGCCAGGGAGGCCGGATTTGCCGCGTAGGTCAGCTTGTCGACATTCATGACGCTGTGGGGCGTCCTTTGAATGAGATGACGGCAGACTGCGGACCCAATGAAACCGGCCCCGCCGGTCACAAGGATCTTCATGGGCTGGTTCCATCCTTGTCTTGCAGCACAAATGAGAACGGCGAACTAATTTCCCGCAAGCGCGGCAGACGCCGGTCCTTTTCCGACAGCAAAGGCACCGCTCCGCCAAGCCGCCAATCAATTCCGAGATCCGGGTCGTCCCAGCGGATCCCCCTATCGTGATCCTTGGAGTAAAAGTCGGTGACTTTATAGAAGACTTCCGTGTCCGGCGTCAGGGTCAAAAGGCCATGGGCGAAACCTATCGGGATCAGCACCTGATTCCATTTGTCCGCCGACAGTTCGATGCTCACCCATTTTCCGAATGTTGGTGAACCGGCGCGAATATCGACCGCCACATCAAGGACCGCTCCCTTCAGCACGCGCACGAGCTTGCCTTGCGCACGGGGCGGCACCTGGAAATGCAGACCGCGCAAAGTATGCACTTGGTTTGAGAGCGAATGGTTGTCCTGCATGAATTCGAATGACAAGCCTGCCGCGCGCAAGCGTTTGCCATTGTAAACCTCGGAAAAAAAACCTCTTTCGTCGCCGAATTTCGCAGGGATTATTTCGACAATGTCAGGGATTTCCAGACGACGCACATCCAGCATTCTCAGATCCTCGACCCCTCCGCGATCCAGCCGAGATACTGGCCATACTCGGTATGCCCCAGCTCGTTCGCAAGCGCTTTCAACTGTTGTGCATCGATATAGCCCATATTGAAGGCTGTCTCCTCCGGGCTTGCGACCTTGAAGCCTTGGCGGTGTTCGATTGTGCGGATAAAGGCTGCCGCCTGATGAAGGCTGTCATGGGTTCCGGTGTCGAGCCAGGCGAAACCACGGCCCATTTTCTCCACACGCAACGTGCCGCGTTCGAGATAGACATTGATAACGTCGGTAATCTCCAACTCCCCGCGCCGAGACGGCTTGACGGACTTTGCGATGGTGACGACATCGGCGTCATAAAAATAAAGCCCGGTGACGACCCAGCGTGATTTTGGCGCCGCCGGTTTTTCCTCGATGGAAAGCGCAATGCCCTCTCGGTCAAATTCAACAACGCCATAGCGCTCCGGGTCCTTGACCTGATATGCAAATATCCTGGCGCCCGTCGTCTGCGAAGCCGCATTTTGCACAAGTTTCGACAAATCGTGTCCGTAAAAGAGGTTGTCGCCGAGAATGAGGGCGGCGGGACCGTTCTCAAGAAAACCTTCGCCGATCAAAAAAGCTTCCGCCAGGCCATTGGGGTGTTCCTGCACGGCATAGGAGAGCGAAATACCCCATCTTTCTCCGTTTCCCAGAAGTCTTGCATAGTGTGGCAAGTCGTCGGGCGTTGAAATTATCAAAATCTCACGAATCCCCGCCAGCATTAGAACCGTGAGCGGATAGTAGACCATCGGTTTATCATATACCGGAAGCAATTGTTTGCTGACGGAGATCGTAACGGGATGCAGTCGTGTGCCGCTCCCTCCTGCCAATATGATTCCCTTCATAAGACCCCTTCATATGCATTGAATGCGTCCAAGACGGGAGAACTCCCCGGTGGATGGTTTCTGGCGCTGAGAACGATGGCTGTATAGCGCATATCGTCAGAGTAAGAGATTCAAAG
>CAYWBS010000720.1:0-2071 GCA_964456215.1 uncultured Hyphomicrobiaceae bacterium | reverse complement strand
CGTCCTCAGACAACCGCATGAATCAAAGTTTCCGCCTGCGCCCTAAGGGCTTCAACAACGCCGAGGGATTATCGCGACTGACGTGGTCGAATATCAGCCGTTGTTACAGCTCGGGCGAGGCTTTCAACTGTTCGACGCGCCGGAACGGCGTTGCCTATTGGTCGCCAAAATGGCACGGCTTCAGCGCGTCGGCTGGCTGGTTCGAGGACGACGACTGGGGTGCGGCACTGCGCTACAAGGACGAATGGGGTTCGAATTTTCTTGTTGGCGCAGGTATCGGCTATGAAAAGTTCCGCGACGAGCGCTTGCAAAATGGCGGCGGCGGCGCCGCCACTGGTGCTAATCCACCGTTTCCGCCCCCGAACAACACCACCTTCTTCCAGCGCAATTTCGACGAATGGGCCGGCATGGCAAACATCAAGCACAAGCCGACTGGCCTCTTCGCCTTCACCGCCTTCAGTTTTTCCGATTCGAGCGATACCAACGCTCGGGGCATCTACACCAAAAAAGGTCCGCCCGATATGAACGGCTGGGACGTTCAGGTCGGCATTCAGCGCAAGCTGCGCTGGTTCGGGCTTGACCGCCTCGGTGATACCGCCTTCTGGAGCGGCTACTCAAATATTCATGACGGCATCGCCCAAGGCAGCAATGGCAATGGCGGCAATCTTGGAGGCATTCCGGCCAACGGCTTCCTTGCTTCAGGGACCTTTGCGAACGTTCCCGTGGATACGCAGATCACCGGCTCAGATGTTGACCGCTGGTTTCTCGCAGCCGATCAGTGGATCGACTCGGCCGCCATCCAACTCTACGCCGTCTATCAGCACTTGAGCGCTGACGTTCGTCTGGTCGACCAGGATTTGAGGCGCGTTCAAGCGCCCCTGGATGATTTCGATGTCTTCTATACGGGTGGAATAATCTATTTCTAGCCGGCCACCTCTCCCATCGTTTTAAAAGCGCTAAACGAGCAGTTTTGCCGGATGACTTTTCGCGCGGGAGAGCTGACTCCATGCTCCGCACCGGTTGCTCGTCTAACAAGGTTCGAAAGTGGCTTCAGATTTTCAAGTTGATGCGAGTTCGGCACCTTGGCCAAAGCTCAAATACAGTGAAGGCACCACAAATAGAGTCAGCAGAGTAGACGTAACCAAGCCGCCCAAAATGACAATGGCAGTCGGAAGCACAACCTCTTGGCCCGGGACATCACCGATGACCACCAGTGGCACGAGTCCAAGACCAGCGGCCGCCGCGGTCATCACAATCGGCACCAATCGTTCTTTAGCGCCGCGAATCACCATTCGCGGACCAAAACTCTCGCCTTCATGTTCCTCAAGATGCTGACAATGATGAATAAGTAGAATGGTATTGCGGGCGGCAATCCCGAAAACGGTGAGAAATCCTACAAGGGCACCAAGCGACACAATGCCGTCGCCAAGGAAAAGGGCGAGTATGCCACCCACAACGGCAGAGGGCAGAGTTACGAAGGCCAGGATCGCGAGCCGCCAACTCGAGAAAACCACCTGCAGCAGCAGCACGATGCCGAAGGCCGCGGCAAGCGAGTAGACAAGCACTTCTCTCTTGGCATTCTGATTTTCTGCATACTTGCCTACGATTTCGGCATTGTACGCCAATGGAAACTGAATGCGGGCCAAGCGCTTCTTGACATCGCCGACCACGGAAGCGAGGTCACGGCCACTCGCATTGACGCCAACATCAATGAAACGCCGGAAATTTTCTCTTGTGATGATGTTCGGGCTTGGCTTGATAGCGACGTCAGCGACATCTTTCAGTTGAACATGGCCGCCATCTGGTACGTCGATCAAGAGCTCACTAATGCTTGCTGCATTTTGCCGGGTATTTGGCGTGCCCCACACCTGGACGTCATAGGCACGATCGCCATAGAAGACGTCGCCGACCTCGTTGCCGGCGACGAGCGTTGCTGCCGCACGACGCACATCGCCCGGCTTGATGCCGTAGCGCTTGGCCGCCTCCATGTTGGTCTTGACTTCGATTAATGAGATTTTCTCTTGCAAATCGACGTGAAGGTCGGAGATGCCCTCAATGTCAGAGAGGGCGT
>CAYWBS010000719.1:0-2081 GCA_964456215.1 uncultured Hyphomicrobiaceae bacterium | reverse complement strand
GAACCCGTTTGCTGTTCTTGGTCCGTCTTGTTCGCATCATTGCATAGAGACACCTTTCCCGATCAGCAAATGGCAAGGCACCGATTCGTCTGATTCAAGATTTTTCGGCACGAATTAGACCTCAAAATCTGTGGCTGAAATGGTACTTTGGGGAAAAATGTGGCTCAGATACACGCCAGGCGGAGTATTTCGGCGGTTGACGATTTGCCACGCGAGATTTTCACTTTTCAGAACTAACGACGCCAGCTATCTTCTGCGACAAGAGCGAAATGTGGAGATAATGGCGTTTCGGGACAGCAGAGTGCGCGTCGAAGACGCGAAAGAAGTCATGTAGGGGGTGCAATGACTTTACAGTGGAGCAGAAGCGCAACTATGGGGGTGTTGGTGCCGTGTTTCCGTTTAGCGGCGGGGGCTTGTGCTGTGTTGGTTGCTGTTGCGGCTTATCCTCATAGTGCTTTGGCGGAATCGTTGAATGCGGCATTGGCGGCTGCATATGAAGGCAATCCAACGCTGAATGCCGAAAGGGCCAAATTGCGCGCCCTTGACGAGGAAGTTCCAAGGGCCCGCGCCGGAGCCAGACCGACCGTCATCGGCAACGGAAACGTGGTGCGGTCGCACAGCAATACGTCGCCTAGTTCTTCGGGGGACGGGAAGAACACGTCCAAGAGCTATGGCGTCACCCTCTCCCAAAGCCTGTTTCGGGGTTTTCGGACAATAAATTCGATCAGGGAAGCCGAAGCCAATATCTATGCCGGGCGTGCGGACCTCCTGGACGTCGAACAGACGACGCTTTTGTCCGCGGTAACGGCATACATGAATGTCGTCCGCGATTTCGCCATCGTTGGTTTGCAGCAGAACAATGTGAAAGTTCTTGCGGAACAGCTTAAGGCGACGAACGACCGGTTCCGAGTTGGCGAGGTGACAAAGACGGACCAGGCGCAGGCCGAGGCACGACTCGCCGGCGCTGTTTCGGCCCTTAGTCTCGCCCGGTCCAATTTAAAAACGAGCAGAGCCGAATATGAAAGAATAATCGGCCGTATGCCGAGCAACTTACGCCAGCCCCCCTTGCCGACTTCTCATGTGCCCCGCAGCCTCAACAGCGCATTAGACATTGCGGCCCAGACAAATCCGGTGCTGCAGGGCGCGATGTTCCGGGAGGTGGCCGCGCATAAGGCCATCAAACGGATCGCGGGCGAATTGCTGCCGACTGTCAGTTTCGAGGCGTCTTACGACCGGGCTTTTGATCCCGCGACCACCGTAACCGATAGTGAAGATGCGGTTTTTACGGGTCGCTTATCGGTGCCTTTTTATCAGGCCGGCGAAGTGGCGGCGCGCATAAGGCAGGCGAAAGAAGTTTTTGACCAGAACACAAGGCAAGTGCAGGCGGCCCGGGTTCAAGTACGTCGTGATGCGATTTCCGCCTGGGGCGTCTTGGAGTCGGCACATGCCCAGCTCAAATCGGACCGCGAGCAGGTGAAGGCCAGCCGTATCGCGCTCAACGGCGTTCGGGAGGAAGAAAAAGTAGGGCAGCGCACGGTTCTGGACGTGCTCGACGCCGAGCAGGAATACCTCAATGCTCAGGTGGCATTGGTCACCACGCAGCGGGATCTGGCCGTGGCTGCCTATACGGTCCTTTCGGCGGTCGGACGCCTAACGGCGGAACATTTGGGCCTGCGCGTCACCTTGTATGACCCCGAGGATCATTACGGCCGCGTGAAACGAAAATGGTTTGGCCTTGGCGGGCGGCGTACCCTGGAGGATCCCACCAATGGTGGCGCCTCACTCGGAACATATAAGCGATAGCCTTTGTCGCGGTCGCCGACCAGCCATAAACAGATTTTGCAAAAAAATTTCGTAGGGGTGGAACTTGATCGTTAACATCGTGTTAAGATAAACCCATCGCGTCTCCCGCGCGCGTTTGACGCGCCGGGCAATTCAGTGCGGTGGAGGCACATAGGGATGAGCAGCTCGGAACAGTCTCCCGAACCGACAATGGACGAGATCCTCGCGTCCATCCGCCGGATTATCGCGGATGAGCCGACGATACCGTCACATCGGTCGTCGGCGCCGGCGGCTGAAAA
>CAYWBS010000718.1:0-2086 GCA_964456215.1 uncultured Hyphomicrobiaceae bacterium | reverse complement strand
CCGTTCGCCTGTAGCGTATTCGTCCAATCAAGCATGGGCGGCACCGCCTGCCGCTCAGTTGGCCGCGGCTCCAAGCTTCTTGGCCGCAGTGTCACGCTCCCCCTTCTGCAGGTGAATATTTGGAGAACCAAATCTGGTACATGGATACGAACCACTGGATTGCGAAGCTGGCCCCCATCAGAACGCCGCTCACCAGGACTATCCACGCGAAACTCGGATTCAACTTCGTCAGGTACCAAGAGAAGATGTCAGCGATGATAGCGGCGAATGGCAAGATGATGACCACCGACTTGAGCCACACCCATTTCAGATAGGCGTGGCTGAAAATGGTTCCCGTGATGAAGAAGATAAAGGTGATGCCGAACATGTGGATGTGCGAAACCCGGATCAATGTGGGGATCGACATACCCGTATCGACCTGTGCCACGTTGGAAACATCCTTATAGGTGGTCAGGCCGACAATATGCGGATTGCTGCCGTCATGGCAGGTCACGCAACGTTTATCAATTATCGGCTTGATACGTTCGTTATATTCCTTTTCGTCCAGGCCACGTCGCACCCAGCCGACGATTGTGCCCCGTTCGGCGGCCCCCAGCATCCCTGACATCGGGCCGAGAAGGGCGCTCTCCAGCTTGGTGGCTTCCTTGCTTCCGCTGTATGCAATCTGAAGGTCCGCCACGGACAAGCCGGGCTTTCCGTCACGACCGGAATGGGATTCGTAGACATAAATCATGGCAAACAAATACCCCAGTCCCAGCACGCACAGCGTGCCCGTATACAGAACCCGCATACTCAGCGGGAACTCCTTGAAATGGAAGAATATGCGATTGACCTGGGCCATGACTATTTTTCCCCGAAACTCGATCCGCAAGTCGCAAATAAAATTTCCCAGCGCCTTCGATCGTTTCCGGCGCCCTTATTAACTCTCGACGCTACAAACTAATCGCAATCGTACTCGCAAAAAAACTCTAGGCCCGTCTCCTAACCCAATTCAAAGCGTCGCACACTGACAATTGTCAGAATCCGAGCTCTTCGAACGGGCTTTTTACGACGACATTTGGATTATACATTTCAAATTTCTGATATTTGTCAGGGCATATGGTGCGCCTATGTTTTATTCTGCTTTGACATGTATCAAATTCTGTTCTTGCGCTTATTTGCTATCTTTTTTCGGCATAGACAGAAGCGATTATTTCGGTAATCAGGTCCAACAGAGAAAGAGACCGCAATGACAAAACGACATCATACGACCGGTTACATTCTCTCTGCTGTCTTGGCTTTACTGGCAGGTGGTGTGCTCACACACGATGCCGCGGCGCAATCGGTAAGCTTCAAAGAGGATGTATTTCCGATCATCGAGATCAGATGTCTTGAATGCCATAAGCCAGGCGGTTCGGGATACGAAGCAAGCGGTTTGGATCTCAGAACTTATGAGGGTCTGATGAAAGGCACCAAGCTTGGCTCAATGGTGACACCTCGCAGGCCTCTCGAAAGCAACCTTATGGCGGTAATCGAACACCGCACGAGTAAGGAAATCCAAATGCCCCACAACCGGAAGAAGCTTTCGAACTGCGAAATATGGGCGTTCCGGGGCTGGATCGCCCAAGGTGCAAGAAACAACTAGCCAGAAAAGAACAAGAGGAAAATCGCTTCTGATGTCTAAACCGAAAAGTATCAGAACTCCTGCCGGCTTCGGCGGGGTGGCATTCATCATACTGTCTTTTTTGCTGATTGCGGTCTTTGCGACCATGATGACGTTTGCCTCTCGGGATGGCACGGCAAAGCCGGAATATTCCAAGCAGACAAAGTTCCCGTGCACGAAATGCCACACAGGTAAACCGTCGAAGACGACGGTCAACGCATTCGGCAAAGCCTGGAAGAAAAATAACATGTAGCTCGGCTCGGAATATTTGCCAGTTCCAGCCGAACCTTCCCGACTGCTCATTGGTTCGTCGAGCGCGGCGTTTGTCCCTGCGGCAATAATGGCGGGCCAAAATGCTTGCATGCACGACTGGCCTGGTGCCCTGGCGGCCGGCCGCATCGGGAATATGGAAAATCCGGATCCTCGCTATTTGAAAGACGACGT
>CAYWBS010000717.1:0-2088 GCA_964456215.1 uncultured Hyphomicrobiaceae bacterium | reverse complement strand
CGCCCGCGATCTGGCCCGCGACGGCATCCGCGTGGTGACCATCATGCCGGGGCTGTTCGAGACGCCGATGTTCTCCGGCCTGACCGATGACGTGCGCGCGGCGCTGGCGCGCCAGGTGCCGTTTCCCTCGCGTCTCGGCAGGCCCTCGGAATACGGGGCGCTGGTGCGCCATATTTGCGAGAACGATATGCTGAACGGCGTCTCCATCCGTCTCGACGGCGCCATCCGCCTGGCGCCGCGATAGGCGCCGCCGATTGCGGCCGCCCGGCGAACCTTATTTGCCGGCCGATCCCTTGGCGCCGGCGTCCATCGCCTTGGCGAGTTTTATGTCGCGCTCGGTAACGCCGCCGGCATCATGGGTCGCCAGCGTGACATCGACCCGGTTCCAGACATTGAACCACTCGGGATGATGGTTCATCTGCTCGGCGACCATCGCCATCCGCGTCATCCAGCCAAAGGCTTCATTGAAATCCTTGAACTTGAAGGATTTGGTAATGGCGTCGCGTCCGCCGGCCTCCTGCCAGCCGCCGAGGCCGGCAAGCGCCTCGCTGCGCGCCTCATCGGAAAGTTTCTGGGCCATGTTATGTTCCTTGGTTCGGGCCTCACCGCCACCCTTTCTTGCCACGCCTGTTCCGTCTACGGGAAGGTTATTTTGGCATCGCGGCCGGCATGGTGCGGCCCGATTGAGAGCCCTTGGTAACGCCCGGGACGAAATAATGAACCGTTTTAGACCGAAAAGCCGTCGAAGACGCTTGAATCAACGGCAAAGTTTCATCAAGCTCTTTTTATGAGATGAGTGGGTTATTCGATCTTCCGTCTGGGGACATAATCGATGCTCGAAATTTCGCCCGAAAAAGTCGCTCATGTGATCGTCAAGGTCAGAGAGCTGGACGTCAAAGTGGCAGCCTGGGACGAACCGGATTCCAACCAATTCGATGAGGAAGACGGGGAATCCATTCTGGAAGACCGCTCAAGCGACGCGACGCGACGCGAGGTGAAGGAATTTATCGCGGCGCTGAACGATGACGAAAAGGCTCATTTGGTTGCGCTCGCATGGCTCGGGCGCGGCACATTCTCCGCTGACGAATTCGATGAAGCCGTGGCGACGGCCTTCGCCGAACGGACCAATCCGACGGAGCGTTACTTGCTCGGTATTCCGCTACTGGCCGATTACCTGGAAGAGGGCCTTGATAAGCTCGGCTATTCCGTCGAAGACGCTGAAAAAGGCATTCTTTGATATTGCCGCCTTGCGGCTGGATGCGGAAGACGGTGCTTAGCTTGAACTACCGCAGGCAAAAGAGTGAATCACGTCGATCAGGATGGATTTTGTACCAATAAGTTTACCTAACCGAATTTGGCTAAACTCCTGGTTTTGAAAAAAGAGATTTGATAAGATATTGAGAAACAACGGAATTTTTGACTAACTAGTTTTATTTTCATTGTCATTTGAAAATAAACCAAGCTCCTTGGCCGGTTTGCTCTCGGGCTTTCGATAAACTGTACCTTTTTTGCCGCCAGAAGCATCTTTCACAAGCAATCCCTTTTCCAACCAGGCTTTCAACATTCTCGTAGCCTCCAAAGTCTCTACTTCGGCAATTTCCCGCAGGTGGCGATCGGCAATGAATCCATTTCTTTCGATCCAATCGCTTACTTGCTCCCAAATCTGGGGGCGTTTTTCGTTGCGCAAAGTGACTTGTACGTATGGGATATCGGTCCTCTCGTTCAAAGTATATTGTGGGGGAAATAAACCTTGCTCTTTCATAGTTGAAAACATCATCGGCACACCTTCACCAGCATCAACATTCGGGGGTTCGGGAAATTCGCGAAGGTGATTAACCAAACTCGGATTGCGGGGTGTTGATCCCGAATTCTCGACTGTCCACGGCTTAATGTTTCCAGGAAACTCGCCAGGACTTTCTATCTCGATGCGATCGTCAAAAATTCGAACCTGCACGTCTTGCTCATAACGGTAATCTCTGTGCAAAACCGCATTCGTGATTGCCTCCTTGATTACACGGTCAGGATATACAGGTGTTGTCAAGGAGGCAATCACGAATGCGGTTTTGCTCATATAGGTAATATCTGTGC
>CAYWBS010000716.1:0-2092 GCA_964456215.1 uncultured Hyphomicrobiaceae bacterium | reverse complement strand
CGTCGAATATCTGCACTTCATCCCCATTACGGGTTGTCCAGGCGCCCGGTTGTGGATTGCAACCGCGTATCAGATTATATATTTGGCTTGTTGGTTTCGACCAATCGATGCGTGCGTCCTTCTTGCGGCACCAGCTTTCGTAAGTTGCTTGAGAGTGGTCTTGTTCGATCCGCGGCGCCTTGCCCTCGCGAACAAGGTCCAGCGCCTCGATCATGGCATCAACACCCATCGGATAGAGCTTATCGAAATAAAGCGAACCCAGCGTGTCGTCCGGCCCAATATCAACCTCTTTCCGCAACATGACGGGACCTTCATCGAGGCCGTCGTCGGGCCAGAAGATCGTCAGACCTGTTTTGGTCTCACCTATGATTATGGGCCAGTTGATCGAGCTTGGACCACGATGTTTTGGAAGAAGAGATGGGTGATACTGGAATGTGCCGAGACGCGGAATATCGAGGACGCCGCTCGGAACGAAAAGCGTCACATAGGCCATCATGCAAACATCGGGCTCATAGTTCTTTATGAGCTCCGCTGCCTCTGCGGTCTTCCATGAGGCGGGCTGATGAAGCGGCAATCCTTTCTCTTCCGCCAAGGCATTTAGAGGATCGGGTCGCGCCCCTTCCTTGTCCGGCGCGCAAAAGACGGCGACGACGTTTTCGCCGCGCCCAATGAGCTTCTCCAGCACCGATTTGCCAAATGCTTGTTGTCCATGGACCACAATCCGCATTGCCTGTTCCTCCGCTGCCCTAATCGCTTCCCTTGGTAAACTGAGTTAAGTTTGAGACCATGAAGCAGTGGGATAGCGCGTTATGGCTCTTGCAATCAACTGTCATGGGTGTCTCTGACCGAATTGGGATGCTAAAGGATGCTGAATCAGTCCCGTAAAGTGCTTCATCGCTTTCGGGATATCGCGGCGTTTTCCACACGAGCCGGCGCAGAAGGAGATTTGATGAGCGACTTCATTATGACGGAAGAACACGGCAAGGCACTCATTCTGCGGATTAACCGCCCGGAAAAAAGGAACGCGCTCTTGCCGGAAATGTATCAAACGCTTGCGAGCGAAATTTACCGGTTTGAAAACGACGATTCGCTGCGTGTGTTCATTTTGTTAGGTCATGACGAAATATTTACCGCCGGCAACGATATCTCCGACTTTTTGAATGCGCCGCTGAACGAGCCCCGTCCGGCAGTGGAATTCCTGACGGCGATCTCCACGGCAAAAAAACCCGTTATTGCCGGAGTCCGTGGTCCGGCGATCGGCATCGGGACAACCATGCTCTTGCACTGCGATCTTGTATTTGCCTCCGAGGATTCTCTGTTTCAGATGCCGTTTGTTCAATTGGGCCTCGTCCCGGAGGCCGCCTCCAGCTTGCTTTTGCCGCGGCTTATCGGTCATCAAAGGGCAGCGGAGCTTTTCATGTTGGGGCGCACTTTTGATGCTGGGGAAGCCTTCGCTATGGGGCTTGTCAATGAAGTCACGGCGCCGGAACGACTGCAGACTGTCGCATTTGAGCGCGCAGACATGCTTGCTCAAATGGCCCCGGAGGCGGTTCGCCAGGCTAAGGCGCTGCTCAAATCGCCCAGCGAATCCGTGGCCGATCGGATGGACAGGGAATTCCGCATCGTGGTCCAGCGGATCGCATCATCGGAAGCACAAGAGGCGTTCACTGCCTTTCTCGACAAAAGACCCGCGGACTTCTCAAAGTTTGATTAGAGACCCTGCGCGCTAGAACTCGATCCGCTCGAAATCCGAAAAGTCGAAGACGCTGCCGTCGGCCAGCGTTACGGTACCATCGGCGTCATCGCTAAGCGTGATGCTGTTCGCATCTTGTGATTGAACCGAACCTTCGGTGAGAGTAACGGTCCAATCGACGCCGAATGTGCCGATATCGCTGCCGCCGGTGGCATCCTGGAGGTGGACGGTGTCTGTCCAACCGCCGCCTGCGCCGCCATCTGCCGTGTCATGACCGTCACCTTCGGCAAAAATGAACAGATCGTCACCGCCGCCGCCTTGTAGGATGTCATCGCCGCCGCCGCCAATAAGTGTGTCGTCTCCATCAAGGCCATACATGATGCCGGTATCGGACCCGCC
>CAYWBS010000715.1:0-2095 GCA_964456215.1 uncultured Hyphomicrobiaceae bacterium | reverse complement strand
AGAACAACGCAACTGTTTTCCGCTGCCTTCAGCAGCATGCCAATCTGCTGCTGCGTGACACCCTCGGCGGCAGCGATTTTGACGCGCAGATCGATGGTCTGGAACCCGACAACCACACTTTCGTCAACACGCAAGGTCCCGCGGACGTCCACCTTCGCATCTGCTGTCACCTGTAGGCGGGTGAGAGGCAGCCCAAGGCGATTGGCGATAATGCGGATCGTCGTGTCGAGGCAACTCGTCAATGCCGCGGAGAGGACTTCGCCCGGATTGGGAAAGTCGCATTCCCCGCCCACCTTGCGATGCACGCCGATCCGTTGGCTTGCCGGCATGCCGACGCCGAACGTTACCTGCGTATGGATCGGTTCACCGGCAGGCACATGATCCGATGAGGTCATCGCGCTATCGATGATCCATGCCTGTTCCGGATCCTTCGCATAGGTTCTCATCAGCGGCTCCTGGCGCGTCGTCATGCTGATCGGTGAGGCAGGGACCATCTTGGCTGACAAAAGCTTGGCAAACATTTCAATTCTCCTTGAGTTGTGGGCTGTTGGCTTGTGATCAACTTAGTGAAGCGGGCTGGTCTCAGTTTCTTGTGATGATGATTTGCGCGTATTCGGCCGGAACGTTCATGGTGCCGTCCGTTGCGGTATTGTGGCGCGCGATGAGATCGAGAATGTCAGCCTCAAGTGCGTGCTGTGCATCCTGATCGAGCGCCGCAAACGCCTTGTGGACCGGCCCATAGTAGGTGCGGAAGATCTCCACGAAGTGCGCTGGCGATGCGTAACGGAACCGGAAGTGCTTCGGCTTGAAGTCAATGGCGCTGGCAACCTCGCCGAATGTGCCTTGGATCCAGTCCCTCGTCCCCCAGAGCGCCGGAGACGAAACCGCCGGCGGGTGGTGGCACGTGGGTCCGAGCACCTTGAAAAGCGCGCCAATGAAACTCTCAGGCGTCCAGTTGGCCAGGCCGATCCGGCTACCGCCACGGCAAACGCGGGCGAGTTCTCCCGCAGCCTGCTTCTGTTTGGGCGTGAACATCACGCCGAAGGTCGAGACGACAGCATCAAATTCGCCATCAGCGAAGGGCAGATTTTCTGCGTCGGCGATCTGGAACCTGACGGCGTGACCTTCTGCATCGGCACGCGCCCTGCCGCGTGCGAGCAGCGTATCGACATAGTCGGTCGAGGTGACGTCGCACCAGCGGCGTGCAAAGGCCAACGTGGCGTTGCCGTTCCCGGCTGCGACATCGAGGACGCGCGCGCCGGGGCGGACATCCATGGCCTCGGCGATTTCTTCTCCCGTGATCTGCAAGGTGGTGCCGATCCTGGCATAGTCGCCTGATCCCCAGGCGGCGTTCTGCTTCGCCTTGATGGTCGTGTAATCGGGGGCTGGGTCAATTTTCGAAATGGCATTCATTGGATCTCTCCCTTGGTGTGGGTTAGGCTGGGACGGCGCCGGTACAGCATGAGCAAGGCCGGCAGCGTCGTGACGCCCATAGAGATGCCCCAAGGCGCCCCGGCCTGCTTGAAGGGAACTTGGAGATTGCATGGGGATTGGCTGCATTCTCGGGTATACTGGGTTCTCCAGCCGTTACCGGTCACAACCAGAGGTCTAATTTCGGGCGGGTTCCGACTAGGTATCCATGCGCTACCAATTTGATGAATTCGAAGTCGACATTGAAAACTTCGCGTTGCTCAAGGACGGCAAGTACTGCCCCGTAGAGCCGCTTGTGTTTGATCTGATTGCTTTCCTGTCGCGCAACACTGGCCGCGTCATCACCCGCGATGAGATCATCGATCATGTCTGGAAGGGGCGCATCGTGTCGGATGCTACGGTGGCGAGTTGCATCAAATCGGCGCGCAAGGCGCTCGATGATAGCGGGTCGGAACAGAAATACATCCAGACTATCCGTGGCCGCGGGATCCAGTTTCTTGGATCGGTGCAGCTTAGCAACGCGGATGATCGAGCTTCAAACGATGCAAGTGCTGTCGTGCCCCCGCCCCGTCCGTCGCTGGCGATCGTGCCTTTTCAGGTTTTCGGCGACGAGGCTGCATTGATGCCGATTGCCGATAGTCTGGTCGAAAACCTGACAACGATA
>CAYWBS010000714.1:0-2097 GCA_964456215.1 uncultured Hyphomicrobiaceae bacterium | reverse complement strand
TCCTTTACTGACATTGCGTCGGTGTGGTCGTTCCAGATATTGATGGGCGCACCGATCGCGCGATTGCCGACCGTCATGACGATGGGAAGACCAAGACCACCGGCGTTGTATACGGCTTCCGCCATGAACAGAATGCCCTGGCTGGCGGTGGCCGTATAGGCGCGCGCACCAGCCGCCGAGGCGCCGATGGCGACGGAAAGGGCCGCAAACTCGGATTCGACATTGATGAATTCGCAGTTCTCCAATTTACCCGATTTTACCAACGCGCCGACGCCCTCGACGATGTGGGTCTGGGGCGTAATGGGATAGGCGCATACGACCTCGGGCCTACAAAGTGCTATGGCCTCGGCCACCGCGAGCGATCCTTCAATCTGCCTCAGCACGACATAGCTCCCTTATGCCAGCTTCGCTGTTTCGAAGGCTTCCCGCGCTGCCGCGACGTTCGCCGTCCCGACATCCCCCGGAAACTTTTCGCGGATCGCCTTTTCCACGGAGGAGAAGCGGATTTGCCCCGATATGGCCGCGAAACCGCCCAACAGAGGAACATTTGGAACCGGTCTACCGATATGTTTCAGCGCCAGCTCCGTGGCAGCCACATCGCAAACGTGATGAGCGGGGAATTTGGTGACAAATGCAGCGATCCCCAATTCCTCGAACGAACGGCGCGAATTGATGAGGATAAACCCCTCCGGCTTGAGACCATTAAACACGTCGACGGAGTGAAGCAGCGTTGCGTCCTGAATAACAAGAGCGTCGGGTGCATTAATGGGTTCGCGCAACCGGATTTCTTTATCGTCCATGCGACAATAAGAAACGACGGGCGCGCCCATGCGCTCCGAGCCGAAACTCGGGAAGGCCTGAGCATGTTTGCCTTCGACAAAAGCGGCGACGGATAGCAGCTCTGCGGCGGTTACAACGCCTTGACCTCCTCGGCCATGTATCCGCACCTGGAACATCCTGTCCTGTCTCAAATTTCGCCACTTCGAACGCGGACCCTGGCGAGGTCTTTGTTCGGTTTACTCCCGATCCGCTGCTAAGGAGCAGGTTATTGGTGCCCCTATCTGCTGGCCTTACATCGACCAGTGTCTCTTCTGTGAGCCACTTGCGGTAGATAGGTTTCCAGAGACTAAATAATTTTAGTGCTCTCAAAGTTCTTTGTAATTGATCAGAATCAAGTTGCAGCTGACGGGCACAACGTGGTTTCGGCTCTGGCACACCACCATTGGTTTCCGCGATTCCATTGATCTTCCGCAACCGACGTGAGTCCGACCGGGTTGCCTCGGCTGTTCAGTTCTCGGGGTCGATCTTTGGGGATAAGTCACGCCGGTAAGGGAGTGGGAGGAATCATCCAAAGCCGTTGCGCCACGGATCACCCGAACAGCGCGACAGGACTTGCCAATCTTTCAAATTCAAGAACCGGCATGAAGTCTTGATGCTCGCGCGGTGGTCGAAGATAGTGCGCCAGCAAAATCGCCGCCGCGGCAGGGCGGCGGCCTCAAATATTCAAAAGGATGACCCCCGCGGCGATCGAACCGAATGCGGCCGTTCCATAACAGGTGAGCACAGCCGCGCGGCCGTTTCGGATCCCGAGGTCAAGCAAGGTCATTCGCAGGCGGTGCGCCGCATGCCATAGCGTCAGGAAAATGACGGCGAACAGGATGAGCTTTCCAATCGGGTTCCGCACCAGCGCCAACATCCGGTCATAAGCAAGCGCATCTTCCGGCAGCAGTCCCGTCGGCACGGCAAGACCGGTGATAAAAATCAGGACCGGCATCAAGAACGCGGCAAGCATGCCCCCCGCGGCGAACAGCGACCAGACGATCGGTTTGTTGGATCTGGCCATGCCTAAACCCTTGCCACAAGCAAAAGTCCGGCCGAGACCAAGAACCAGACGACGTAGTGCGCCAAAATGATTACCGTTCCGGGCACCATCCTATTGCCAAGCCTGAGCGGCATCGCCTTCGGCGTCAGGCCGAACCAGGTCACCATATGAAATAGTGCGAAGACAAGCGCCAGCAGATGGAAAGCAATCGCAAACGGACTCTGCAGCGCCTCGAAATACGCCCGATAGGCTGCGGGACCCTGTGATATGCGAAA
>CAYWBS010000713.1:0-2099 GCA_964456215.1 uncultured Hyphomicrobiaceae bacterium | reverse complement strand
CCGGGCCGCGGTCGCGGCCTATCGCGTGTCCATCTAAAATGAACACGCTCTAGCGATCATGCCACGGCGCGCCGCATTTCCGCCGTTTCTTGCCGAATCCGGCCGAAACCCTTATCTTTCGCGAAAGACCTTTGGATCACTGAATGACATCGAACACATGGTCCGGTTCCGATATGAGCGATCAGCACGACGCCACCATGCAAAGCGATCACCAGCTTCCGGCGACCATCGCCGCGCGTGAGGAAAAGGTCCGCAGGAACTTTTGGAAGAAATTCCGCCGCTTCGCCGGAAGGATACCGTTCGCCGACGATCTGGTGGCGGCCTATTACTGCGCGCTGGATACCAATACGCCCGGCCACGTCCGCGCCATGTTGCTCGGCGCATTGGCCTATTTCATCCTGCCCATTGATTTCATTCCGGATTTTCTGGTCGGTTTCGGCCTCACCGACGATGCCGCGATATTGGCCATGGTCATCGCTAAGGTGGCCGAACATATCCGGCCCGAGCACCGGCTGGCGGCCGCCAGGGCGTTGGACAAGGAGCTCCCCGGCCACGGCAGGGCAGCGGTGGCGCGTAAAGGTTGCGGCTGCGACCGGGCTTTCAATGGCGCCCGGCCATTTGCATCAATGCGTGCTTGCTGCTATGCCCTGGCATAATTGATTGCCAGGCCGCACACCAATCACGCCAATAGCGGGCAAAGAGGTGCAGAAGATGCGCGGTTATTTCGCGATCGGCGTCGAGCGTATTTCCAAGCCGATGAACCTCGGAAATCTGTTCCGCTCGGCGCATGCCTTCGGCGCCAGTTTCGTCTTTACGATCGGCGCCTGCTACAATGCCGCCCAGACCAAATCGGACACGTCCAAAGGCGCGTCGCATATGCCCCTTTACCAGTGGCGGCGCGTTTCCGATCTGCAAATTCCCGTGGGATGCCGGCTGGTCGGCGTCGAATTGCTGGACGAGGCCGTCGAGCTGCCGAGTTTCCGCCATCCGCTGAACGCGGCTTATGTTCTCGGTCCGGAGAAGGGCACATTGTCCGACGAGCTGCTGGCGCGCACCGACTATGTCGTCAAGATCCCAACATCCTTCTGCCTTAACGTCGCGATGGCGGGAGCGATAATCATGTATGATCGGGTCATGTGCCTGGGCCGGTTCGCGCGGCGGCCGTTGAGCGAAGGCGGACCCATGGAAAGCCTTGGCGAACATGTTCACGGCGGTAGATTCGTGCGGCAGGCCCGGAAATGAAGGAATTTACGCGCCCGGCCGGGCTGTTGCACAAGACAATGGAATTCGTCACGGCAATGGCGCAAACGGCATTCAATTTACTCTTGCAACCACGATATGTAATTACAATGCACTTAAGACTCATTTCCATGATTTCGCTTCTGCTACTCACCGGCCACGCCGCCGCCGCGCAGTCCGCCAAGCTGCTCGAGCCGTTTAAGGACTGGACGACCTTTGTCGCCGACGTTGGCGGCAAGAAAATCTGCTTCGCCAGCGCCGCGCCGCAAAAGACCCTTCCCAAGGGGGTCAATCGCGGTTCGATCCTCTTTTACGTGACCAATTGGACCGGGGAAGGCGGCGTCCGCGGCGAAGTCAGCATTAAGATCGGCTACACCTTCAAGCCGGACAGCAAGCCGACCGTGGAAATAGGGGCCGACAAATTCAGCCTGTTTGTCGAGGACGATCACGCTTTCGTCGAACAGGATCAGGATCAGGCACGGATGATCGACGCGATGCGCAAGGGCAATGCGATGATCGTGAAGGGCTTGTCGAATCGCGGCACATCGACGGAGGATAGTTACTCCCTGCTCGGTCTCTCGGCGGCGCTTGACCGTATCGCCAAGGAATGCCCCAAATGAGCGGGCGGCGCGTTGCCGGACGCTTCGGCCGCGGCCGGCGCCGGTTGCCGCGCCGGGGAATAAGAAAGTGGATACCGGCCTATGGTGGCCTTGATCGACACGGTTGAGACATCGAACCGCGCACAATCGGAAATCGGGGAGACCGGCAAGGAGCCGGTGGCCGGCCTTGACCGGGTCGCGCTCGCCGTCCGGCTTTCCCGGCTCGGCGTGCCGGACCGCCACATACGCATGCGCGTCGCC
>CAYWBS010000712.1:0-2107 GCA_964456215.1 uncultured Hyphomicrobiaceae bacterium | reverse complement strand
AATAAACGAAATCATGTTCACACTTTAAGTGAACATGATCTAGCCGAGCAGGCCGATCAGCTTCCACCAAAGATAGTTGAGGGGAACGCCGATTACGAGCATCAACAGCGCCAGGGCCGCGCAGACCTTGATCAGGTCCGCCGCACCTATCCTGCTGAGGCCCAAGGCCACCACCAGCGGCGGCCCCTGATAGGGGAATATGACCGTCGTGAAGCCAAAAAACTGGGTCATCAGAACGGCCATGAGGTCAAGGCCGGTGGCGTCGGCGATCTGCCTGGCGAGCGGAACCAGCAGAACCGGCACCGCGACCGCCGTGAGAACCAGGCACATAAGAATTGACATCACGAAGGTCGCCGAAAAATTGATGAAATCATGCCCTTGGACCAGGCCGAAACTTTCCACCAAAAGCGTGCCGAGCTTCTGGTCCAAGCCGGCGTGGCGCAGGGTCGCGCCGAGACCGAGGATACCGGCGACATAGAGAACAGGGGAAAGATCGATCTTCTCGCGAAAGGCCCCCGGACTTATCAGTCGACTGGCGGGCCAAAGAATCACGATGGCCGCCGCGAGCGCGATCCAGGCCGGCCCAATGCCATGCAGAAAATCGGTCATCCACAGCAGCAAGGCGCCGCTCAGCACAAGCAACAGCCGCCGCTGATGCGCCGTCATCGGCGCGCTGGCGAAGTCACCGCGGACAGGCGGCATTGGCTCGCGAAACCAGAAAACGATCAGCGCCATCAGACCCAGGGCGCGCAGAATGCCGGTCGGGGCATGATAGAGCAGGAACGACGTATAGGACGGCGCCCCTCCGTAAAGGGTCTCGATCGCGCCGACATGGACGATCGCCGGAAGATTGGCCGTCATGATCGAGAATGTCGGGAAAAACGTACCGGTGGCGACGGCGAGCGCGATGCCGGTATAGCCGCGGCCGCCCTCCTCAAAACCCATCCCTTCGGCCAGGCCGAGCGCCACCGGCATGAGAATGATGATGCGCGGGATCGTCGCCGGCATGAGAAAGCCCATCAGGCCGGCGACGGTGACGATCAGCACGATTGCCTTTGGATAGGTCAGTTCCACCCTGCCGAGCAGCCGGCGCGCCACGTAAACGCCGAGCCCGGCTTCGCCGACCGCGGCGCCGATGATCAACCCGGAAAAAAGGAGCCATAGGCCGCCGACCGTGAAGCCCGAGAGGACAACCTCGGAAGGCGCGATCCCTAGCAGAATCGTCAGCAATATGACAAGCAATGCGGTCAAGTGCTCCGGAACCGCATGAGTCGCGAAGAGACCGATCGCCAGGATCGCCACCGCCGCCGTGCGATAAGCATCGGGCTCGGCGACGCCCATATAAGAGCGCGAAAATACCGCCAGCGCCAGGGCCACCGCCAGCAAGGCCACGATACGCGAAATGTTGAAGGCGTTTCTCAGAGTACCGGCCCCATCTTGCGCCAGCGGCCGCCGCCGGCCCCCCTCACGCCGCCGTCGTGCCGGCCACGGCCGATGCGCTCACCGCGACGTCGAAAGCGCCATCGATTTTCGTCCCGGCCGGCACGCGCCGCGCCCTATGCGTCAATCTTTCTCCACGAATCGGGGGCGGCGTGGACGATTTCCTTGCGCGGATGGCCCGGCCGGCGATCAATGTAGACATCGCCTTCCTTCATGACGATCTGAATGCGCTCGCGCTCCTGCAGGATCTTGATGTCGTCCAGCGGGTTGCCGTCGACGACGATGATGTCCGCGATCTTGCCGGCCTCGATCGTGCCAAGCGATTTGCCCTTGCCGATGGCGATCGCCGCGTTGCGCGTCGTCGTCAGAAGCGCATCCATGGGGCTCATGCCGAGCTCGACATAGGTCTCCATCTCGCAGGCATTGGTTCCCATGCCCGGCTCATAGCCCATATCGGTGCCCATGGCGATATTGATGCCCAGTTTGTAGCATTTCTGGAACGTCTCGTAGCAATTGGGCTGGATCGACTTCATTTTATCGAGAACGAATTCCGCCGTGCCGATGTCGCGGCGGATCTCGATGGCGTGATCGGTGCGATGAGCAAGCGTCGGCACCATATATGTGCCCGACTCCTTGATCATGTCCAAAGACTCATCGGAATGGAAAA
>CAYWBS010000711.1:0-2110 GCA_964456215.1 uncultured Hyphomicrobiaceae bacterium | reverse complement strand
TCTTCTATCATTGGCTGGCCGATCACGCCCTGATGCCCAGGGCCGAGGCGGAGCGCATGTATCTGAAGCAGCTTCAGGCGCTTTACGGCACGGCGCTCAATCCGCTCGTGGCCGAATATGCGAGTATCCGGGCAAAGGCCATGGCGCAGGTCGACGCCAAGAAGCTGCCGTTGGCCAAGGCCGAAGCCATGATTCGCAAGGAGTTCGCAGGTGGTTTGGGCACCGCGCAACGGATCGCGGTGTATGGGCATGATGCGGATGCGGCCATTGACCGCTATACGACCATGACCCGGATCGGCCTCGATGTCAGCCAGGCGGCGACGATTTCCGGAGGGGGGGCGTCGGGTTTGCGGCCACTGGTGTCGTGCGAGCGTCTGCGCTCAGAAGGCGCCGAGGGATTGCGATGCTACTGAGCGGGAAATGGTTAACGACGAGGGCCGAATTCGAGTGTGTCTTTAGGGTCATATAGCAAAATTGATCGTTAATTGTATTAATCGGGATTGCTTGCCTTTTCGGATAATTTAATAGAAAGTACACCAAATCGGCGCGCCCGATTGTGACGAGGAGACAGTAATGGTGATCAGGAAGATTTGGACGGGGACGGTTGCGGCGGTGGCGGTCGTTGCTATGACGTCGTGGGCTTCCATGGCCACGGCAGCGTTGCCGGAAGATGTGTCGGCGGCACTCAGTCCCGATAAGACACCCGCCCAGCAAGCGGCGGCAGTTCAGGCACTGGCGACCGCTAATGCCGGCAGTCAGGCAAACTATGCGCAACTTGTGCAGCTCGTGGCGGCCGGTATTTCGCAGCAGCAAGCGGCCAGCTTCGCTGGTGCGCTGGCGGCGGCTTGCGGTGCCTCCGGCAACAACGCCCAGACCACGCAGGCCTTGGTCAACGGCATGGTCAATGCGTTTCCAGAGGCGGGCGGTGCGATCGTCGGCCAGGCGATCGCGGGCGGCTGCTCGGCGGAAGTCGCGGCTAACACGCTGCAGCAAGCTTTGCTGACCGCAGCTGGTCAGTCCTTGCGCCGTCGCTTGGTGCTGAAGAACCCCGGACCCGGTACCGGTGTCGATGTTGGCTCCGAGGCGTTCGTGAAATCTGAGAACACGACGCGCTTGGGCAACCGCAGCGGGACGCCTTTCATTCCGATCCAGGAGGGCGCGCAGAGCCCGACTCGGATCAAAGATCAGCCCCCTGAGGTGCCTGAGTACGTGCCGCCGGAAGGGACGGAGCAACAAGCAGAGTAAGTCTGGGTCGGGATTCTTAGAGACTATCTGACCGAAATCGAACGCCGAATGCCATGGGGGGCACTGGCTTGATGGTCCTTAAAGCAGCATCGAAGTATTAACCTTAACGCAGCGGCCGCCGGAAACGGTGCGCCGCTTGCGGTGTTTCACGCTGGATGTCTGCTTATGGTTAAGTGTATCTAGTGGCGGTGGGAGAGACAGTCGCTAGTGTTCCACGTTGAGTGGTCGGTGTTGAGAGATCCATTGGACTGAACCCGTAAAACTAGGGGAAAAAAATGTCGGGTATCGGAATTCAAACGTGTCTTCGGGGGAGCGCAGCCGGTCTGATTGTGGCGATGGCCGCGATCTGGGCGCCGGCGCAGGGCAACGCGCAGCAGCCGCCGGCGGCAGGCAGCTCGCCGTTTGTCAGGCCGGAGCCTGTGCGCAACGAGACCGTGACCAATCGGCGGCGTCCGCAATACGATGCGGTCGGTATTCGCCGGGGCAGTTTCTTCATTTATCCTGCGTTCTCCATGTCGGGCCTGTACGACAGCAACATCTTTGCGACGCAGACCGACCGGAAGCAGGACTTCATCGTTGTCTTGTCACCTGAATTCGCGATCCGGTCGAATTGGCGGCGTCACCAGCTCAACATTGGCGCGCGGGCCGATATCGCGCACTACAAGAGCCACTTCAAGGAGAACTATCAGGATGCCGTCGGCCTGATCAACGGCCGCTACGACATCAGTGGCAATACATATGTGTTCGCCGGCGGCGAGTTCGCATACCGCCATGAGGATCGTGGATCGCCGGATGACGCTGGCGGCAAGCTTCCGACGAAGTTCTGGGTGGCCCAGATGACGCTGGGCGGTCAGCACACCTTCGG
>CAYWBS010000710.1:0-2117 GCA_964456215.1 uncultured Hyphomicrobiaceae bacterium | reverse complement strand
TGCCGGCAGGCATCGCCGATCTCGACAGAGAGGCTTTCGAAGAGCTTTGCGACTTCATGGCGACGGTCAGGCGGCGCGTCGGCTCCGGCATGGACACGGTCGGTTTCCAGTCGTTCCGGTCGGCGATCGCGGCGCTGCTTGATAATGCCGCCGATACGGCGACGGCCGATGCGCGCATGCAGGCGTTTATCGGCGCCTTTCCAGCGGACAAAAGTTTCCGCTGGGTCCGGGATCTTGGCGCGGAGATCCTGCATGGAGTGTTGCCGGAGCAGTACCCGCTGATGACCAAATGGGTCTGGGACGCCCAAGCCAACACCGGCGTGCTCCGGGAGATCTGGCATGACGCCGATGTCGATCGTTTGAGGATCGACATACCGGACAATTATGCGACCTACCTCAAGCTGCGCGAAGAGCTCTCCCAATATCTCGCCGACAATGGCGTCTTCCGCGATATGCTTGCCTATGTCGATCTCTTGAAGGCACAGATTTACGCCGGCTACATCAACAGTCAGGGCGGCGTTTATTTGCGAACCGAATTTGCTTCCGAGGGCGACCCGCTGGAACATGTCCGCCGCATCCTTGGCCTGGACGGTGGATCGCGGCAGGCGAGCCGGCGGCGGGCGAGGACGATCGACGCCGAGGCGAGAAACGTCGATGACATGAAGCAGCTTTCCTGATCGCTGAGAGAGTTGGCCGATGCCCATCCACGAAAAATCCCTGATTCGCGAGGAGAACATCAAGACGCATGACGATCTGGTCATCGACGGCGTCGATGTTTCGGGCCATTGGTCGACCTTTATCGAGTCGCGGGTGGTCACCGATTACAATGAGAAATTGCAGGACGAGATCGAAGCGCTTCCCGGCGGCGAGCATATCGGCCACTGCTGGCAATGCGGATCATGCACCAATTCCTGCACGGTCAACGCCGTCGAGCCGCGCTTCAACCCGCGCTACTGGATCTATCTGATCCGTGTCGGTATGGAGGCGGAGCTCCTGCGCGACAAGGACATCATCTGGCAGTGCATATCCTGCAACAAATGCACCTATGCCTGCCCGCGCGACGTCTTCCCGGAAGGCGTCATGAAGGCGACCGCCCATTGGCTGGAGCTCAAGGGACACACGCCGAAATCGCCCTCCATGCATTTCGACGAAATCTTCACCGAGCAGGTTGTCAAACGCGGCAAGATCGAGGAAGGCGCCATCATCCAGGGTTTCTTTCGCCGCACCGGCCAGCCGCTCCTGCAGGACTGGCTGGTGGCCATGGCGCGGGCGCTCATCATGAAATTGCCGCTGAAGTTGATGATGTCGATGGGCCTTGCCACTCTTTTCAAGCCGCGCACGAGTGGTTGGGCTCCGGCGCGACGGGCGATGGAGGACTATATCGCGGAGGTAACCGGCGAGCACCGCGCGGCGCTCGGATTGACTGGCTCGGAAGCAGCGCCCGCAAGCTGGCAGCAGAACGGACCCGGCGACCTTGTCGATCATGGCACGCAAAGGGTCGCGTCGCACTATCACGATTCACCCAAATCGCGCATGTCGGACCTCGCCAAGCGCACGGGCGAGCTAGAGCCGCACGACCCACGCAGCTGACTTGCGATAGATGGATGGTAAAGAAGAGGACACTTATGACCGAGCAAAAATATAAACGGGTCGCCTACTATCCGGGATGCGCCCTCGAAGGCACAGGTCATGCCTATAACCGGTCGACCAAGGCTGTCGGCAAGGCGCTCGGCCTGCAACTGGACGAGGTGAAAAACTGGAATTGCTGCGGCGCCATGGAGGTGAAAAACATCGATCCGAAGTTGCAGACTTATCTCTCCTCGCGCGTCCTTTCCATAGCCGCCAACGAGATGGGGCACGATGTCGTCATGGCCCCCTGCAACGGCTGTTATCACAATCTCAAGAAGGCTGAATACGATCTGGCCAATGATGGGGCGTCTCGCGAGGTCACCGGCCGTCTCTCCCAGAAAGCGGGCCACGCCACCTATCAGGCCGGCCAGGCCGAGACAATCCACGCGCTGGACTGGATCAAGGAGGCGATCGGCGAGACCGAGCTCGGAAAACGCGTGAAGAACTCGCTCAACGGCCTCAAGGTCGCGAACTATTATGGCTGCATG
>CAYWBS010000709.1:0-2117 GCA_964456215.1 uncultured Hyphomicrobiaceae bacterium | reverse complement strand
AACAGGAGCGGTGCTCGATCGTGCCCATGGCAAACCACAGCAAGCCGTTGTGGGGTCTGACCAAGAGTTTCCAGTCGAACTTCGTATCTCGTGGGACGCCCCTGATGATAAAAAGGGATAGCGCTCGTTTTTGTCGCAATACGCGCCCGCGCGCGCACGCGCGTCATGGGGTCAAAAATGACAATGGATCGAAGACATGAGCTGCGCTACCGCGTACCGCCATGTGGGAGTCTCCTTCTTTGCCGGATGCGAATGCTCCAGCCTTCGCGTCACTTCGACAGCGCGGTCACGACGTTGTTGAAGTGGTTGTTCAGGCCGTCGCGAAGCGCACCCAGACTAACGATGATGCCGAGCCCGATGATGCCGGCAATGAGGGCGTACTCGATGGCCGTGGCACCGGACTCGTCCTTCACAAAGCGCGTGCCGATGCTTTTCATTATGACGCTCTCCCAGTCTTTATTTGGAACGGACTTCGACTAAATTGCGCCAACACTAAGAGGTTCTAAACCTGTATTCCGACTCCACCGCTTGGTTCCCGGTCTCAGTGTCGCGAGTAGGTGGGTTCGCTGGACCGCAACTACTGTAGCCGCAGCTCCAGCTCCAGCCGCTACTTCGAAAGATAGAGCGAGGACAGCTTGATGGCGATGTCGCGGAACGCCTGCTTCAGCTGCCCTCCGTCGTTGGCGTCATAAAACTTGGTCGGGTCGGTCGCACACTGATAGAGCGTCTGATAAGACTCGCTATTCTTGCCGCCGAGCTGAAAGCCGACGGTGTAGACAGTGATGCCCTTCTGCTTCATCGCCGTGCACAAGGCGCGCGCCTGGGTCGTCGAGCTGCCGTTGGCGGCCGCGCTCGCGCTGGAAGAAATTCCCTCACTGTCGTACTGCGTGTTGTACTCGCCGTCGGTCATCAGGATGGCGATTTTCCTCAAGTTCTCGGTGCCATAAGCCGCGGGCATGCCCTCGGAGGACCACAGCGACGCCCAGTTGGGCGACAGCGTGTACCAGGCCCAGGCCGTGCCCAGATGGCCCGCGGTGCCGCCTCCGGCGGACAGGCCGTCGATCTTAGAGATCAGGACGTTCTTGTCGCTGCTCAACGGCATGACCTCAGTGGCCGCCGGGATGCTGCACACCCCCTTTTTGTTGTTGCCACTCCCAGTAGAGTCAGACGTGTAGTGGGCCATCACGTATTGACCCTTAGCGGGTGCGGCATCCGTGTACTTCTGCGACCCTGTCCGTTCGACAACGCAATCGGAAAGATAGTATTTCCCGTTATTCTTGAGGTTTATTGGATTCGGCAAGCCCGTGCCGCGCGCCAGGTTCAGGGCGCTGGTCGTCGGCAGGCGGATGTCCTCCGAGAACGGCACCAGTGCCACCTTGGAGGTGAATTTGCTCTGATCGTCCCAGACGACGACGTTGACCAGATCCTGGGCGGCGTCCTTCAGGTCCTTGAGCTTCTGGCCGGACATGGAGCCGGTGACGTCGAGCATCATGGATACTTCGAGATTCTCGCCTCCGTTGCCGCCAGCCGCGAGCTCGGCCTTGGAGTAATCCGCCTGCTTGGTGCTGAGGAGCGGCAGTTTCTTGATGTTGGCGAACTGCAAGAACGGCGTCTCGATGTACGCCGTTCCACTGGCGGTAATGGCCCTTCCATTGTCAACAACGGCGAAGGTGACCGTGTCATCGGTCACAGGCAGGCGCGTCGTCACGTTCACGTCGTAGAACTTGCGTGCCGTGGCGAGGGCTGCTGCTTCATCATTGCTGTTAACTTGCAGGGCGCGGCCGCCGGCCAGAAGCGCCGCGTCCATGGCCGAGATCGTCTGATCGCGCGCATGCAGCCAGCGGCCAATATCGACCGCGGCGCCGATCGCCAGCATCAGGACGACGGCCATCACCGCGAATAGGATCGCAACGTTGCCCGACCGATCTCTCAGTAGGCGCGAGAGCCCAGCATAAACGCCCCAGCCGCGGGGAACGACCAAAGTCATGACGCTTGTCCTCCGGTACCTAAGTAGCTGCACCGGTTTAGTTGTGCGGTGGGATGCATTAAAAACTTTTTTAAAAAATTGAGAATTTATTAGCCGTGGTAAAAAGACCGTTATTTTAACCATCATTCTC
>CAYWBS010000708.1:0-2118 GCA_964456215.1 uncultured Hyphomicrobiaceae bacterium | reverse complement strand
CCTCCGGCGCCGGCAAGTCCACGCTGTTCCGCGCGCTGGCCGGCGTCTGGCCGTTCGGAGAAGGCACAATTCGAGTGCCGAAGGGCGCCCGCGTGATGATCCTGCCGCAGCGGCCCTATTTTCCGATCGCGCCCTTGGCTGCCGCGGTTGCCTATCCGGCGGAGCCCGGAAGTTTCGATGCCGCGCAGGTCGCCGCGCTGATCGCGGCGGTCGGCTTGCCGGACTTGGCCGCCCGCATCGAGGAGGAAGCGCATTGGAATAGAATGCTGTCGCCCGGCGAGCAGCAGCGGCTCGGCATCGCGCGCGCGATCCTGCAGGCGCCCGACTATCTGTTCTTGGACGAGGCCACCGCCTCGCTTGATGAGGAGGCCGAGGCCGCGCTCTACCATCTGCTCGAGCATCGGCTTGCCGCCGCCACCATCGTGTCGATCGGTCACCGCGCGACGCTTGCCGCCTTCCACCGCCGCCGGCTGGCCTTGGTCCGCGAAGGCGACCTCTACTGGTTGCGCGAAGCAAGCCTGGCGCCCGCCAGTTAATTACGACCGGCCGGCGTTCTGTTCCGAGCTTCCCGCAAAAACGAAAACGGCGGCGGCTCGGAAGAGCCGCCGCCCAAGGGGCAAGCTTGGAGCTAGCTTAGTGCCCGACCGCCACCGACGTGTCGAACTTGAGCGAGGCCACGAAGCGATCGTCACACCAGCTGTTCGACTGGTTGCCCAAGCCGACCAGCAGGAAGTTGGCACAGTCCTGAACACTCTGGTCGGTACCGTGATAGCGCAGATCGAGCGTCAGCTCCTTGTAGGCGAAAGCGATGCCGACGTTCCAGTAGGTGTAGCTCGGATTGGCTGTCGCGCCAGCAAGCAGGAAGTCGCTGGTGCTGATATCCCAATAGCCCAACTCGCCCGAAATCTTGGTGGTGATGTCCCCCCATTTCGGGAACGCGTAGGCTGCGGTGCCTGAGTAATAAATCGCGTCTGGTTTGCTCGAAGGAAGGCCGAGGCCGGTGAAAGTCTCGCTATAGTGCAGCAGGTCGGGCGTATAGTATATGTTACCGCCAATGCTGAACCCATTGCCGAAGTCGTAACCCACCTTGCCATAGATTTCGTAGAAATCGCTGCTGCTGGTCGCTCCGTTGAAGCTTTCGCTCGGGTAATAGTATTCGACGATGCCGATATCGAGAGAGAATGGGCCCCAGCTGTTGCGCCAGCCGCCGTAGAAATCGATTTCGGCAGACGGGTCGGTGAAGCCGTATCCGGGTCCGCTCGGCCAGCTGATGGCTAAGCCGGCGATGCCAACGTAGAGCGTACCGAACGGCGTGGTGAGGTCCGGTTCGAAATAGGCGCCGCCCGACGGCGCCTTATTGGACTGCGTGATGCCGCGGAAAAGATAGTCGGACATCACGACGCCACCCACGGCGATGTCCAACATATACGGCGGCGGCGGCGCAGCTTTAGGTGCCTTAACCGCCATGTCCGCCGCAAACGCAGGTGCCGCACTCGCCGCTACGGCAAGCGCCGCGACCATCGACAAAACAACTTTCTTCATCTGACCCTGCCCCTTTTCGGTTCGATCGACTTAACCAGCCGATACAAATTTTCGCGTCACCCTTGCATACAGAAATCCGTCAAAACGGCTGCGATCGACCCCGCATGCACCAAGACGCGAATTGGAGCAAAATCTACACTCTTGATGACGCGTTGCGGCAAGGCGAAAACGGCGGCAGTTGCTGCCTTTTTGGGCGAATCGGCCTTTTGCCAATAACAAAGAAAAGGACTGTGGCGTTGATGTCACAATTTTCGTGAAAATAACGCTATCCCGCTGGCGAATGGCGAAATCTTTCGAGGCAGAATCCGACGTTTTCCACACAAGCGCGGTCCACCTTGCGCTGGGCAGTTTGTATGCAAACGAACGCCCGCCGGCGATTCCCGGCGGGCGTCCAAGAAACGCGAAGAGTTGGGCCAGGACCCGCAGGCGTCAGGCGGCCGCCTTCTTGCGGTTGGCGGCGAGCATCTCGTCGACCAGCGCCACGGTGGCATCGACCACCGGGTTGTTCATGCCCTTCTGCTTGGCGATGAGCTGCACCAACTTGTCGGCGCGCTCGATATTGGGCGCGCCGTTATA
>CAYWBS010000707.1:0-2127 GCA_964456215.1 uncultured Hyphomicrobiaceae bacterium | reverse complement strand
GCGAGGGCGGCCGCACCGTCGGCGCCGGCGTCGTCGCCAATATTATCGAGTAGCCCCTTGGGGCGGAACAATGGGACCTCGATCGAGATGAGCCGGTTGGAACCTGGCGGTTGGATGCGCGCTCTCGATGGGCGGAACGAATAGGAGTGTAGCTCAACTGGCTAGAGCACCGGTCTCCAAAACCGGGGGTTGGGGGTTCGAGTCCCTCCACTCCTGCCAGACGGCGCGACGGCTGTTGGTGGCCAAGAGGCACAATTTGAGGGCGTATCCGGTAGTTTTTCGAAATCGAGAAGCACCCCTAGGCCCGGGGCGCGGGCGGAAAGTGGTTTGAAGGATGGCGAAGCTGAACCCCATCGAGTTTATCCAGGAGGTTCGCAGCGAGACCGAAAAAGTAACATGGCCGACCCGTAAGGAGACCATGATCACGACCGTTATGGTCTTCATCATGGTGGTACTGGCGGCCCTGTTCTTTCTGGCTGCCGATCAGATTTTGAGCTGGCTTGTCGGATTGGTATTGGGGATTGGAAGGTCCTAGCGGCGCCTTGGCGTCAAACAATGAATTGAACAGTTAAGGGATGGGGATGCCGAAGCGCTGGTATATCGTCCACGCCTACTCGAATTTCGAAAAGAAGGTGGCGGATTCAATCAGGGAGCGGGCCATATCCGCCGGGCTGGAGGACGATTTCGAATCGATCCTGGTGCCCATGGAAGAGGTCGTCGAAGTCCGCCGCGGCCGCAAGGTCAGTTCCGAGCGAAAGTTTTTTCCAGGCTACGTTCTGGTGAAAATGGAAATGACGGACAGGACCTATCATCTGATCAAGGATACGCCGAAAGTCACGGGATTTCTGGGAACCGAGAATAAGCCGATACCGATTTCCGACGATGAGGCGCAAAGGATATTGCAGCAGGTTCAGGAAGGCGTCGAACGGCCGAAGCCGTCCGTCACCTTTGAAATTGGCGAACAGGTGCAGGTTTCGGACGGTCCCTTCGCCTCGTTCAACGGTACGGTAGAGGAAGTGGACGAAGAACGCGCGCGGCTGAAAGTCGCCGTCTCGATTTTCGGGAGGGCGACGCCGGTGGAGCTCGAATATGGCCAGGTGGAGAAGCTTTAGGCCGCTTTTGCCGTAACTGTGGGAGGCGCGGCCGGCCGCGAGACGCGGTCCGGAGGCCATGCGCGCCGTTGACCACGAAACCGGAGCATTGTCTGGCTCCGGGATTGGAAGGACAAAGAAATGGCGAAGAAAATCGACGGATACATCAAGCTGCAGGTACCGGCCGGGCAGGCGACGCCGTCGCCGCCGATTGGGCCTGCTCTTGGTCAGCGCGGGGTGAACATCAACGAGTTTTGCAAGGCATTCAACGCGGCGAGCCAGAACGCCGAACCGGGCTCTCCCATTCCGGTGACGATTACGGTCTTCCAGGACAAATCGTTCAGTTTCGAGATGAAGACGCCGCCGGCGTCGTATTTTCTGAAAAAGGCGGCGAAACTCAACAAGGGATCACAGGCTCCGGGACGCGAGCCGGCTGGGATTGTAACAAAGACGCAGCTTCGCGAAATCGCCGAGCAGAAGATGGTCGACCTGAATGCCAATGACGTCGATCAGGCAATCAAGATCATTGCCGGGTCGGCGCGGTCGATGGGGCTACAGGTGGCGGAGTAGGGTATGGGAAAAGCAGGAAAACGGCTCAAAGAGGCGCGCAAGGGAATTAAGCGCGTCCACCTATATGAGGTCAAGGACGCCGTGGAGCTCGTCAAGAAGGCGGCCGGCGCCAAGTTTGACGAAACGGTCGAGGTGGCCATGAATCTGGGCGTTGACCCAAGGCACGCGGATCAAATGGTGCGCGGCGTCTGTCAATTGCCGAACGGATCGGGGCGCACGGTTCGCGTCGCCGTCTTCGCCAAGGACGAAAAGGCGGCGGAAGCCAAGGCGGCGGGCGCGGATATTGTCGGCGCGCAGGACCTTGTCGAAAAAGTGCAGAACGGAAATATCGATTTCGACCGTTGTATTGCGACGCCCGACATGATGCCGCTCGTCGGCCGGCTCGGCAAAATCCTGGGGCCGCGCGGATTGATGCCCAATCCGAAGGTCGGCACGGTGACGCCTGACGTATCCGGTGCGGTCAAAG
>CAYWBS010000706.1:0-2130 GCA_964456215.1 uncultured Hyphomicrobiaceae bacterium | reverse complement strand
AGGTGTTCTGGTTCGAGCGCTGGAACTTGCGCAAGTTGTAGATGTCGACGCCGGATTTGGATGGATCGGTCTCCTCCGTCGCCCGGATGACGATGCGCGTCGCGTCCACCTGATCGACGATGCCCGTCCGCCGTGCCGCGATCGCGGCGCCGGAATCCCGTGCGACCACCGATTCCATTCCCGTGCCGACCAGTGGCGCCTCGGCTGTAATGAGTGGGACGGCCTGGCGCTGCATGTTGGAGCCCATCAGGGCGCGGTTGGCGTCGTCATTCTCCAGGAACGGGATAAGCGCCGCGGCGACCGATACGAGCTGTTTCGGCGAAACGTCGATGAAGTCCACCCGCTCGGGCGGAACCAGATGGACATCGCCGCCCTGGCGGCACGTTATCAGGTCATCCTCGAATGTCCCGCGTGAGGAAAGGGCGGCATTGGCCTGCGCTATACTGTACCGCGTCTCCTCCATGGCCGAGAGGTAAACAACCTCGTTGGTGACCTTGCCCTTGACGACTTTCCGGTAGGGACTTTCGATAAAGCCGTAAATGTTCACGCGGGCATAGGTGGCCAGAGAGTTGATCAGGCCGATATTCGGGCCTTCCGGCGTTTCGATCGGGCAGATTCTGCCATAATGGGTCGGATGAACGTCACGCACCTCGAAGCCCGCCCGCTCGCGGGTCAAACCGCCCGGACCAAGCGCCGACAAGCGCCGCTTATGGGTGATCTCGGATAGCGGATTTGTCTGATCCATGAATTGCGACAGTTGCGACGATCCGAAGAATTCGCGCACCGCCGCCGCCGCCGGCTTGGCGTTAATCAGATCCTGCGGCATCACGGTATCGATATCGACAGAGCTCATGCGCTCCTTGATGGCGCGCTCCATGCGCAGCAGCCCGATACGATACTGGTTTTCCATGAGCTCGCCGACGGAGCGCACGCGGCGATTGCCGAGATGGTCGATATCGTCGATCTCGCCCTTGCCGTCGCGCAAATCGACTAGAGTCCTGATGACTGCAAGAATATCTTCCCTGCGGAGCGTCCGTATCGTATCCGGACATTCCAATTCAAGGCGCATGTTCATCTTGACGCGTCCGACCGCGGACAAATCATAGCGCTCGGAATCAAAGAACAGGCCGTTGAACAACGCTTCAGCCGATTCCGCCGTCGGCGGCTCGCCGGGGCGCATAACCCGATAAATATCGAGCAGCGCCTCGTCGCGATTGGTGCTCTTGTCGGCGGCAAGCGTGTTGCGGATGAACGCGCCGGTCGTGACGTGGTCAATATCGAGAACCGGAATCGCCTTCATGCCGACTTCGCGGAGCTTTACCATCAGCTCCTCGGTCAGCTCTTCACCGGCCTCGCTATAGATCTCGCCGGTCTTCAGGTTGACGACGTCCTTGGCGATATAATGGCCGTAAAGGTCTTCGTCCTTGACGAGCAATTCCTTCAGTTTGCTTTGCGACAAATTGTTGAGAAGGCGCGCCGTGATCTTGCGGCCGGCCTCGACGGCCACCTTCCCGGTCTTCGCATCGACCAAATCGTTGACCGGCTTCTTTCCGCGCAACCGGTCAGGGTCGAACGGCACTTTCCAGCCATCTTTGGCGGCTTTGTAAGTAATGGTGTCATAGAAGGTCTGAAGGATCTCCTCGTCATCGAGATCGAGCGCATAGAGAAGCGTGGTAACCGGCAGCTTGCGGCGCCGGTCGATGCGGACAAAGACGAGATCCTTGGCGTCAAACTCGAAATCGAGCCAAGAGCCCCGGTAGGGAATAATCCGGGCCGCGAAAAGGAGCTTGCCCGAGGCGTGCGACTTGCCGCGGTCGTGATCGAAAAAGACGCCCGGCGAGCGGTGCATCTGGGAAACGATGACGCGCTCCGTTCCGTTGATCACGAATGTGCCATTGGACGTCATGAATGGCATGTCGCCCATATAGACGTCCTGTTCCTTGATATCCTTGACCGATTTGGCGCCCGTCTCTTCGTTCACATCGAACACGATAAGACGCAGGGTCACCTTCAGCGGCGCCGCATAGGTCATGCCGCGCTGCTGGCATTCCTCGACATCGTATTTCGGCGCCTCGAACTCATAGCGCACGAATTCGAGTGTCGAGCGCTCCGAGAAATCGCTAATCGGGA
>CAYWBS010000705.1:0-2134 GCA_964456215.1 uncultured Hyphomicrobiaceae bacterium | reverse complement strand
GTCGTGTCTTAGGGGCATCTTTTGCATTTAAAATACCCTATCAATAAGCAGGGCAGGAAAACATATATCGTCGTCGCGACGACGCGTCCGGAGACGATGCTGGGAGATACCGCCGTCGCGGTCCACCCGGACGATGATCGTTATAAGAGCTTAATCGGCAAGACCTGCATCCTTCCGCTGGTCGGCCGGGAAATCCCCATTGTCGCCGATGAATACGCCGATCCGGAACAAGGCTCCGGCGCGGTCAAGATCACGCCCGCCCATGATTTCCACGATTTCGAGGTCGGCCGACGGCATGATCTGGAACTCATCAATATTTTCGACGAGCACGCCGCCATTAATGAAAATGCGCCTGAGCCCTATCGGGGGCTCAACCGCTTTCAAGCCCGCGAGAAGGTCGTCGCCGATCTCGATGCCGAAGGGCGGGTCGAAAAAATCGAGGACCATACCCACACCCTGCCTTACGGCGACCGCTCCGGCGAGGTGATCGAGCCCTGGCTCACCGATCAATGGTATGTCGATGCGGCGACGCTGGCGAAGCCGGCAATCAAGGCCGTCGAAAAGGGCAAGACCGTCTTTGTCCCCAAAAACTGGGAAAAAACTTATTTCGACTGGATGCGCAATATTCAACCCTGGTGCATATCCCGTCAGCTCTGGTGGGGTCATCAAATCCCAGCTTGGTATGGGCATGACAATGAAAAATATCCCGCAGCTACTTCAAAACAAAGAATTTTTGTCGCTGAGTCAGAGGAAGAAATATTAAAGCAAGCGAGTGAGTACTATAGCTGCGAGATCACAATAGCTGACGAGACCTGGACGGAAAGCAGTAGGGAACGCGCGAACTCAAGCGTTGAGTTTTCAGACAGCGGATCGGACTGGCGTAAAGTAACATTGACCCGCGATCCGGACGTTCTCGATACCTGGTTCTCATCCGCCCTTTGGCCCTTCTCCACATTGGGCTGGCCCGGCAAGACGCCGGAACTCAAGCGCTATTACCCGACCGACGTCCTGGTCACCGGCTTCGACATCATTTTCTTCTGGGTTGCCCGGATGATGATGATGGGCCTTCATTTCATGAAAGAGGTTCCCTTCCACACCGTCTACATCCACGCCCTCGTTCGCGACGAGAAGGGGCAGAAGATGTCGAAGTCCAAGGGCAATATCATCGATCCCCTGGACCTGATCGATGCTTACGGCGCCGACGCCTTGCGCTTCACGCTCGCCGCCATGGCCGCCCAGGGGCGCGATATCAAACTTTCGACGTCCCGGGTCGAGGGCTACCGGAACTTCGCGACCAAGCTTTGGAACGCGGCCCGCTTCGCGGAGATGAATGAGTGCGTCGGCGTTCCGGACTTTGACCCGGCGAGCGCCGGGCAGACCATCAATCGCTGGATCGCCGGTGAGACGGAGCGGGCGGCCAGTGCCATTACCCGGGCGATCGAGGCCCATCGCTACAATGACGCGGCGAATGCCGCCTATCATTTCGTCTGGCACATCTTCTGCGACTGGTATCTGGAGCTGATCAAGCCGCTGCTGAACGACGGGACGATGGACGTGCAGGCCGAGACCCGCGCCATGACGGCCTGGGTGCTTGACCGTATCCTCGTGCTGCTGCACCCCTTCATGCCCTTTATTACCGAAGAACTCTGGGCCCATCTGGCCGAGCACGGGGTGGGCCGGGAAAAGATGCTCATTCTCTCCCCATGGCCCGATGAAACAGGGTTGATTGACGAGGAGGCGGACGCCGAAATCGGTTGGGTGATCGAGCTCGTCGCCGCCGTTCGCTCGGTACGTTCGGAGATGAATATTCCGCCGCGGGCAAGCATGCCGCTCATCTTGACCGGCGCCAGCGTGCTGATGATGACGCGCGCCGAGCGTCACGAAGAAACGATTAAGCGGTTGGCGCGCGTGGAGACGATCCGTTTCGACAGGGAAGTGCCCCCGGGCTCGGTGCAAATGGTCCTCAATGAGGCGACCGTCGCCTTGCCGCTGGAGGGCGTTATCGATTTCGCCGCCGAATGCGACCGGCTGAAGCGTGAAATCGATAAAGTGGGCTCTGAAATCGAGAAGCTGGGCTCGAAGCTCGCCAATAAGAATTTTGTCTCCCGGGCGCCGGAACACGTGGTCGAGGAGC
>CAYWBS010000704.1:0-2138 GCA_964456215.1 uncultured Hyphomicrobiaceae bacterium | reverse complement strand
CACCATGTGGCTCAGCAAGCTGGCGGCGGATTATGATCCCCGTAATGCCGACGATGCGCTCCTGCATATCCGCAAGCGCTATGCCGCCGGAGAAGTCGTCACCGGGCTCCTTTATATCGATCAGGAGGAATGCGATCTCCATCACCTGCTGAACACCTCCGAGCGTCCTTTGAATGAGCTCGCCATGGCCGAACTCTGCCCCGGCAGTGCGCAGCTCGACGCCTTCAACAAATCATTGCGTTAGCCTCTCGCCAGAGCCCCGGCACTTTTTTCACGCCGAATCCATTGTCCGCTCCGGCGCCGCCACATAATATCAACCCCGAAACACAAGGTGTGAGCGGCGGCTCGCAAATCCATCGAAATGATTGAACTTTGGATTCCCTATACGATTGCCGGCGCGTTCTTGCAGAACTTGCGTTCGGCCCTGCAAAAACATCTAAAGGACCGCCTTACGACGCTCGGAGCGACCTATGTGCGGTTCCTTTATGCCTTGCCCTTCGCGCTCATCTACCTTCTCGTCTTAAACGTCTGGGTGGGCAAACCCTATCCGGCGCTCAATTTGCCGTTCCTGATCTATGTGAGCCTCGGCAGCCTGACACAGATCATCTTTACCGCGCTGCTGATCTGGCTGTTCTCGTTGCGCAATTTCGCCGTCGGCACGACGTTTTCGAAAACTGAAATCGTTCAGGTCGCCATACTCGGCCTGGTGATCCTGGGCGATACGATTTCGCTCGTTCCGGCGCTGGCGATCGTCGTTGCCGCGATCGGCGTGATGGCGCTATCGGTCGGCCAGGCGCAGATTTCCCTCGCGTCACTTTCATCAGCCCTATTTGAAAAGCCAACGCTCGTCGGGCTTGCCACGGGCGCTTTCCTGGGCGCCTCGGTGGTCTTTTTCCGCGGCGCCGCCCTTTCCCTTCATCATCCGGACACGACGATGGCGGCGGCCTTCGCTCTCACGGTCGCCCTGCTTCTGCAAACACTGCTCATGGGGGTGTATCTGGCTTTCAAGGAGCCCAGAACCATTCGCGACGTCATCGTCCACTGGCCCTGGTCTCTTGCGGTAGGCGTGGCCGGCGTGCTTGCCTCAATTGCCTGGTTCACGGCGTTCACGCTGCAAAACGCCGCCTATGTCCGCGCCCTCGGCCAGGTCGAACTCGTGTTCACGTTCATCGCCTCGATCTTCTTCTTCCGGGAGAGCACGAGTCGCATGGAAGTGGTCGGCATTCTGCTGGTCGTCGCGGCCATTCTTATCCTTATTCTGGGACGGTGAAGCATCCATACCAATGGCGTCAATCCGCTAGAGTGTTTCCAGGAAAAGTGGGCACCGGTTTTCCGTCCGGAAACCCGAAAAATAAAAGGGTTAGAGTGTTTGAGCGATTCAACGAAAAGCGAAAACACCCTAGGCGGCGTTTTGATTACGCCTTGCTGTCGACGGCCAGCGGTCCGGGACCATGGGCAACGAGCACCAGGAGGCCGCCGACGATCGCCAGATTCTTCATAAAGAAGAGGTACTGGGTGCTATCTGCAATATTATTATGAAAGATGGCGGTGGCAGTAAGCGTGAACCCGGCGAGCAGGAAGGCAGCCAGACGCGTCCGCCATCCGACCAGAAGCAGCAAACCGCAGCCGAGTTCCGTCGCGATGACCAGCGGCAGCAGCACTCCGGGAACGCCGAAACCCTCCATATAGCCCTGTGCACCGCCATATCCGGCGATCTTGCTGAAACCGGCAATCACAAACATCAGGGCGATGGGGATCCGCCCGACCGTCGCCGCATACTGAACGAGCTTCTCCATAATTCGCCTCCGTCGTGCTTCGAAACCTTTTTTGTGTCCCGCTTGTCCGCGCCAAAACTAAGTAAGTGCCGCCAACGTTACAAGGCCCTCGGCCGGCCGCACATGACCGTTTACGCGCAATTGAATGTGCTCCGAGCACGGCCCGGCGGAGGTCACGACCCTTTGCGGGAGGCGCCGGGCGGGGAGCCCCACGCGCAGCCAATCGACCCGCGCCATTGTGCCCCGCCCAGCAGGAAAGGCCGGCACGGGGTCCCGCCCGGGTGGTGAGATGTGGTTCCGCCCCTTGAAAGGGGCAGCGCGGAGCGCCGAAAGATCGCGATCCGAATTTTTTAAGGGCAACCT
>CAYWBS010000703.1:0-2144 GCA_964456215.1 uncultured Hyphomicrobiaceae bacterium | reverse complement strand
CCACATGGGCCCTAGCCGCGGCCTCGAGCGCACACACCCGCTCGATGGTCACCGTTAGACGGCCTTCGCGATAGGCATCGAATCGATGGGAAACGCGAAGGCCGACTAACTGTGACCATCGATCGGGTGTTTGCGCTCGAGGACGCGGCTAGGGCCCATGAGGTTCTGGAGGGGCGCGGAACGCGGGGCAAGCTGTTGCTGGCAATTGATGGGGAAATCTCACGCACCGCCTGAGGCCAAGGCAGTGCGGAGAAAGGGCCAGTATTTTCGATTTGCACTGAAATCCGCTTCGCCGGTCCTCATTTTTTCTGGTCAGTCTTAACCTCGGGAAATCCTGAGCGCATATAGGCAATTACTTTCCAAATATCGTCGCGGTTCAGAACGTCGCGAAAAGCAGGCATTTCAGTCCCAAACGCCTTGCCGCCCTCGGATATCGTCCACATCAAATACTGATCGACGGCAATGGGCCTCTGGACCAGGAAAGCCAAGAGCGCCGGAGAGGGGTTCAGGTCCTTGGCAGCTTCGCCGTCTCCCAACCCTTTCGCGCCGTGACACTTGCTGCATTGTTCAGCATAGATTTTGCCGCCCTGCTCGATGACAGTCGTCGTGTAATCCAGCGGATTCGTCAAATTCTCATACTCTTTCGGTATGTCGCCATGCATGAACTGCCAGTGCCTCTCCATCCGATGGCGTTGCCACGGGCTCATATGCGGCCCGCCACGCCAATGATCATGCCATCCCGGAGCAGGTCCCCACATCCCCCAGCCCCAACGTGGTCCCTGCGCCGATGCCGTTGGCGATGACAGAACGGCCGCCAATAGGCCGAGCGCCGCAACACCTCCCAACAGAAATCGCATTCCGCGATCAATGAATTTCTTCATCACCTGGGTTACCTTTTCTTTGCCGAAAACTTCGCAAAATACGTAAAATATTTGTAGCGACGGGGTAGGGATAAGCTTTGACATGAATCAACGCCGGCCGACCCCGCAGGACCTGTCCGAACCCGCGTTACGTCGCGCCGGTCAAACGCGTCAGTTCGGTCGGAATAGGGTCTAGCTCGCGGCGGCGAGCCTTGCCGATAGCACGTCCGGAATGGCTGAGGGTGTCGGAACGACGGCAACGCCGGCGGCTTCGAGGGCAGCTTTTTTCGCACCATAGGAGCCGCGATTGCCGACGATGATGGCGCCAGCATGGCCCATTTTCTTGCCGGCCGGAGACGCCGAACCTGCGATAAAACAGGCGATCGGCTTGCTCATCTTCGCCGCGAGCTCGGCGGCGTCCTCTTCCATTGAACCGCCAATCTCGCCAATAAGCGCTATAGCATGCGTTGCGTGGTCGCGATTGAGTATTTCGAGAGCGTCGCGCGTTGTCGTCCCGATGATTGGATCGCCGCCGATGCCGATAAAAGTGGAAATGCCGTGTCGCGCCTGTACGATATTCAGGCAGACAAGAGTGCCGAGGCTTCCTGATCTCGATATGACGCCAACCCGGCCTGGCCGAAAAACCTTTTCATTGAAGGCCGGCATGAATCCGACGAAACTTTCCCCCACCGTAACAAGGCCCGCCGTGTTCGGCCCAATAATCTGCGCGCCCGCGTCCCTTGCCGCCGCAAGAAAATACATAACGTCGTGAACGGGAATATGTTCTGTGAGCACGACAATCTTGTTGATGCCCGCCGCAACGGCATCCAATACGGCGGCCTTTGCGCCGAGCGGCGGAATGAAGAGAACCGAGACGTCAATGCTTTGCTCCTTGGTGGCGTCGACAGCAGACGCCCATACCGGCAAGCCCAAATGTTGCGTGCCCGCCTTCTTCGGATTGACACCACCGATGATGCGTGTGCCATAATCCCGCATCTTCTCGGCCCAGAATGTTCCCTGGCGGCCCGTAATGCCCTGGACCAAAACCGTTTCGTGGCCGCCGACAATCATTGCGCCGCCCGCACTGCGGCGCGCACGGCGTCGTCCATCGCTTCATAGGGCTCCACGCCGAGCTGGTCCTTGACCATGGCGACTGCTTCAACCGCGCCGGTGCCGTGAATTGTAAAGAATACCGGCACTGAAGGGTTGATCGTCTTCCAAGCCTTCAATACTCCCTCGACCATGACATCGGTTCGCGCAAAGGCCCCACAGAAATTGATAAGC
>CAYWBS010000702.1:0-2145 GCA_964456215.1 uncultured Hyphomicrobiaceae bacterium | reverse complement strand
GTTGAGAGGAGCGTGCCGGGAACGCATTTGCATGAAGGATTGTCTTCGCGTTTCGTCACAAACCGGGACGCGTACTGCAGCAGTCAATGCGCTGCTATTTCCTGGAATTTTTTTCGAAAGAGAAGTGGCTGGGCGACGTTTGAAAATGGTTCCCTGGAGCCCCCGGTGCCGATGATGATAAGATCTCCATAATCGAATATCCGTCCCAGGATCGATTGATTGACGCTGATCGACTCCACTTTCGTGTGCGGCATTTCATACGTATAGCGGCTGATGAAACCTGTCTTTACGATAACCCGCCTGTTGGTAATTGCGTATTCATAGGTCGCCCTTTGGATCAAGGGGGCTATGAATAACGTCAAAAGCGCCTTGTACGAGAAAAAGACGATCCAATGAAGTCGGCCTTCATGGACAACGTATTCCTCCGGAGCAAGGTTTCTATTCACATATCTACCCATGGTGTGCCCTCTGGCAGGTTAGGATTTGTCGCTAGGTGAACTTGTGGGGCGTGCATCTACGCCATTCTGTATTGCAGCATCGTATCTTTGCGGGCCGCCGCGATTCAAACTCTTGGAGGACCGGAGGCGGGCGTTCCCGCATTCCGCGGCGTAACATATTGCCAATGCGGTCCAAGGTCTGCAAAGGGCTACTATAAGATAGTCAAGCAGGTGCCAAGCCTCGACAAACAAAATCGCACTGACGGAATGGCTCCGAATTCCTGGAAAGGGCGCTACGGCACAACGAGCCGCTCCGCCTCATTGTCCCATCGCCATAGATTATCGTTGGTGATATGGGTGCCGCCAATCCATCGGTCAATCAAATGATGCTCCGCATAGTCGGCTGTCCCGGCAAGGACCTGCCGGCCCAACTCCGTCAGCGTAAGATCCGCCGTGATAAAAGCTTTGCGTCGGGCATCGTTCTCCAGAACAGATGGTTCAAAATGCTCCGGCAAACCGTCCAGCAAGGGGGTATCGCCGGAGGCGAGTCCGGATAGAATTTTGAAAAAACTCCAATCCCCCAAAAAGGCCGCCTCCTCCATATTGAGGACGCGGGCGAAAAGCGGGCCGGGCTTTGCGATGCCTCTGTCGATGGAATAGAGGATCTGCCGTTCGGTCCGGGAAACGCCATTGTCTGATGCCGGTAGTGCCTGCAAGGCGCGTGTGACCGCCTGGCGCAAAAAAGGAAAACCTTCGAAGGTCGACGCCCGTTCACCGAAAAGTGCCTCCGGCGCAGATTGGCGAAACGACCCCCAGATGTCCGACGACCGCCGAAACATGGTTTGGGTGACGGAAAATTCGAGTTCGCGAAAGCGAAGCACGCTATCCGGCTTTTGCGGGCCGATATAGGTTGGCGCCTGCACGAGGCTGACGCCGCTATGACGCCGACGGCCACTCAGCATCGACAGGATCTGAATGAGTTGAAGTTGATCGTAAAGATCATGCTCGAACCAAAGCTCGATCCGCTCATAGTCTTCATGTGCGTCAAGATGGGCGTCCCGCGCCTCCATGTCGGCCAGCACGTCCGCGCAATTATGCACGGCGCCATCAGCCAGATAGGCGGCGCGGATCTCACGAAGCTCGGCCTCCGTGTCCGTTTCCGGCACCGGTCCCTCATGGAGAGCGTCCCGCCACGGCAATACATCGCCCTCGATGCCCGCCTCGCGCAAAAGCCCCGCGGCGCTGTCGCCATTGGTGATGATGAGTTCGGCCATGATTTCGGATCTACCCCCGGCCGCGATAGGGGGGCACGTCCTGCTGCGGCAGCCAGACACCTTCGGGTAGACTACCGGTCTGCCAGAAGACGTCGATCGGAATGCCGCCGCGCGGATACCAATAGGCGCCGATGCGCAGCCAGTGAGGTTCCAGAAGAGCGGTTACGCGTTTGCCAATCGCGAGTGTACAGTCCTCATGAAAAGCGCCGTGATTACGGAAAGCGGCCAGGTACAACTTAAAGGACTTGGATTCCAGGAGCCAGGCCGCCGGCGCGTAGTCGATGACCAGGTGGGCGAAATCCGGCTGGCCGGTCACCGGGCAGAGGGCCGTGAATTCCGGACAGGTGAAGCGTGCTACGTAGTGACTGTCTGCATGCGGGTTGGCGATGCACTCCAGCACCACTTCTTCCAAAGAAGCGGGCAGGGACGTTAGC
>CAYWBS010000701.1:0-2148 GCA_964456215.1 uncultured Hyphomicrobiaceae bacterium | reverse complement strand
GGATCAGGCGGTCAAGGAGCGTGCGCCCTTCATCATTTTTGCAGCCTCGGGCGGTGCCAGAATGCAGGAGGGCATTCTCTCCCTCATGCAAATGCCGCGGACAACTGTCGCCGTGCAACGGCTCCGAGAGGCACGCCTGCCCTATGTCGTCGTCTTTACGCATCCGACAACCGGGGGCGTAACGGCGTCATACGCCATGCTCGGCGATATTCATATTGCCGAGCCCGGCGCGCTGATCGGCTTTGCCGGCCCGCGCGTCATCGAGCAAACGATCCGGGAACAGCTTCCGGAAGGCTTTCAGCGCTCGGACTATCTTCTGGAACACGGAATGATCGATATCGTGGTCCACCGCCACCAGATGCGCGAAACCCTCGCCCGGATTTGTCATTTGCTGTATCAGGACCCATTTTCATTTGCCAACAAGGACAAACGGCAAAAGGCGGCGAAGAAGGACCGAACATCGACTAAAGCCGAAGGCAAAGTCTTAGCCGAATCCGACATGTCGGATATTGAGTTTGTCCCTGACGAGAATATTGAAATTATCGTTCCGGACGGCGATGCCGAAACGGATGGGCCGCACCCGTCCCGTCCAAGCGCGAAAGATCACGCGCAGAACCAAGACGATGACGCCGTTGAGAAAGACCGATAGGCAGCGCCAACACGCTTGGCCGCCCATCCGCCATCTGAGGCCAATGGGTGCCGGTTCCGGGCCGAAGGCGTGTTAGTTCCTGGCGGCGGGCAAGGTCATGCAAGAGACAGGCGGACTCGAAACATCTCGAACCGCGCCGGTGAAGTCCGGTGCGGGCGGATTCGCGGAAGGAAATAATGATACTCGATAGCGCCGCACTATTGGCGCGCCTTGAAGCGCTTCATCCGAAAAAAATCGATTTGTCATTGGACAGAATTCAACGGCTGGCCGCAGCACTCGGCAATCCGCAGGACCATCTGCCGCCGACGGTCCACGTCGCCGGAACCAACGGCAAGGGTTCGGTCATCGCCTTTCTCGAAGCGATTTTAACCGCCCTGGGCAAACGGGTGCACGTGTTCACCTCGCCCCATATCCGCCGGTTCCACGAGCGCATTCGCCTCGCCGGCGCGAACGCAACGGAGCCAATCAGCGAACAGGCACTTACCGACATCTTACGGTGCGCCGAAGTAGCGAATATGGGCGTGCCAATCACCTTCTTCGAGATAATAACAGCCGCGGCATTTCTCGCCTACGCGGAAACGCCGGCTGATTTCCTTCTCCTCGAAACAGGTCTTGGAGGTCGGCTCGACGCCACGAATATCATCAAAAAACCCGCACTCACTATTTTGACGCCCATATCCGTCGATCACACAAGCTTTCTTGGAAATTCTCTTTTTGAGATCGCGCGGGAAAAGGCAGGCATCCTGAAACCCGGCGTCGTTTGTATCACTGCCGCGCAACCGGCAGCGGCCCGCCTGGCGATCGAAGCCAAGGCCACGGAGACAAAGAGCCCGCTCCTCATGTCGAACCGTGACTGGTCCGTCCACGAGCAGCATGGCCGTATGATCTATCAAAGCGAAAAATTGTTTCTCGATCTGCCGCCGCCAAAATTGCCTGGTCGTCATCAATTCGAAAATGCGGGGTTGGCGATAGCCGCCGCGCACCAGTTTTTATCTCAAAGGGACGTCGTTCCCGCCATCGAAGCCGGGCTTATGAATGTGCGTTGGCCGGCCCGGCTCGAACGGCTTTCGCCCGGCGCGCTCCATGGACTTGTTGACTCGGAATCGGAGATTTGGCTCGACGGCGGACATAATCCAGGCGCCGCCCAGGTCCTTGCAAACGCATTAGGCGAACTTGAGGAGCGCGTTTCGCGCCCTGTCCATCTCATTTGCGGAATGATGGCCAGCAAGGACGCTGCAGGCTTTTTTTCGCATTTCAAAGGACTCACCGGCCTTGTGGTCACTCTGTCAATTCCGCATGAAGAAAATGCCTATGGGGCGGAAGAACTGGCTGAACATGCACGCCATGCGGACCTGCGCGCCGAGCCCGCCGCCAGTCTCGCCGAAGCTCTCCGAGCCCTCCGCGATGGGCTTCCCACCCAAGCTCAAATAGAAGCCGCACGCCGCTTCGTTGTCGGCAAGGGCCCAGACAAGGAGACCCTTCAGGCGCAGCTCTGCCAA
>CAYWBS010000700.1:0-2148 GCA_964456215.1 uncultured Hyphomicrobiaceae bacterium | reverse complement strand
TGAGAGCCGTCTGATCCCGATCCACCACGACCAGATTGGGATTGATGCTGAACGCGTTCATGTCGATCCAGTCGCTGCCGATACACTTGGATAGATAGTCGGCGCTGTATCGGCCCGTATTCTCCATCGGCGGGCTGTAGATGACCTCCCACTGCTTGAAGATCTTGGGAAGCGTATTCTCATTTATGCGCGCAGGGTTGCAGAGGATGAGGCCGGGCCGCAACGCCACGAAGGTCGAGTCGATATGGCTGCCGTAATAGACGTCCTTGAGATAGTGAATGCGAAACTTGTCGCCCAGCATCGACTGTAGCCAATGCGCGCCCATCTCATTTCCGGTGGCGCTCACCAGATAGAGCAGATCCTCGCCGAAGCGCAGTATGTTGGCCGCGTCGAAGGCGGGCTCATCATTGCGCGGCGTGGGCTTCGACAAATCAACGTCGAACAGCGAATCAAGCAGCATGGGCTTGGGCGCGCCGTACCACTTTGCCCCAGACTTCATGTAGTCCAGCAGCAACGACCGATAGCTGAAACTCTCCTGCGCCCGACTGCGGATGACGTTTGGCGTTTCGATGATCTGATCGCCGATAACCAGCATCAGATCGCGCGGGCAGTAATTGTAGTAGCCCTCGGATTCCCAATGGATCGTCGAAAACTTGGCGTCGTGCGGCCAAGTCTCCGGACGCTTGACCGTGACGCCCTGCTTCTCCAGAGCGCCAATGAACTCCAAGAGATCCTCTTCCGCCTCCTCGATGATCTGTTGCGGAAACGGTCCTCGCGGGATTTCTTCCAATGAACGATCGGGGTATTCCGCCAGCTGCGTGCTGCGGTCCGGGTTTGGAAACCGAGCGTTCAGCGGATTGCCGACGATGACCTCCTCGAGGGGATCCCACTCGTTCCAGCTCCAAACGCGCGATCGTTGCGGGCTTGCTCCCTTCTTTTGCGAGCCACTTGAGGCGGTCCCCGCCCCCGCGCCTTCGCATTTGACTACGTCCATTGCCACCGTCTCCTCACGTAACAAACCTCGACAACCACGCGACCCCTACCATCTGGCGGAATTGCTGAAGAAGTCCGGCACGGCGATTGCTTCCTTGGACGCAATCGCCGCATCCAGAATAAAGCTGGCGACGGCAAGATCGAGGACGCCGAGCCCGAATGGCGAGAAGATTCGAGGCCGATTGAAATCGAGGGCGAACCTCTTCTCCAGCGCATCAACCAACGTGCCCGAGATAAACTCCCTGCTTCCGCTTTCGATCTCCGCCAAATGAACCGACGTTTTCGCCTTTAAGCAATGCTCAACGTCGTCCACGATGTTTTGGCCAGATAGGATGACATTCACGCAAATGTCGCGCAACGAGAGGTGCAGCACGGTTGGCGCATGCGCAAACAGCTTCTCATCGGCGACAGTGGGCTCCAGCGCGGTCGTGGCAAAGACGATCAGTGACGACCCGGATACGGCGTCCTCCAGACTGTCCTCAACGTCCGCCTGCACGTCGTATTGGTCGTGAAGCCACTTGCGGAAGCGCTCGGCCTCTCCCTGGTTCACGTCATAAAGCCTGATCTTGCTGAATTGCCAACCGCGAAGCTTAAGCCACTCGACCGTCGAGCGAGCGATGACGCCGGTGCCCACGACGCAAAGCGATCCTGCAAAGCGGTCCGGGGAGAGTTGCTCCGCGGCCAGCGCAGCAGACGCAGCCGTACGCGTCGCGCTGATCAGGGAGGCCTCAATGCAGGCGAGAGGGTAACCGGTCGTCGAGTCGTTCAGAATTTGGACGGCGGACGCCCGGGCCAGATTTGCCGCGGTATTATCCGGAAAACTCGAGATCCATTTGATGCCGCTTTTTCCAATGGAGCCACCGAGATGGGCCGGCAACGCGATGATGCGGTTCCTCGGCTTGTCCGGGTAACGAAGAAAGTAGCTGTCCGGGTTTATGGACTCTCCCGCCGCGTGAAGGCGGTATGCCGTCTCCACCGCGTCAAAGACCTGGTTGCGATTGTCGTCGATGATGTCCTTAACCGTAGATCCGGAAACAACATAGAACGTCGGAGCGCCTGCCACGTTTGGTTCCTCTAGGTATTCGCCAGTGTCTTGGCAGTCCGCGTAATGACGTTATCCACCCAATCCGGGTCGTAGACGGTGTCCAGGTATTT
>CAYWBS010000699.1:0-2149 GCA_964456215.1 uncultured Hyphomicrobiaceae bacterium | reverse complement strand
ACCCCACACGCCACGACCAAAACCCTTTCAAATTTGGCCGGCTGGGGCCTGCGGGTACCCCCCGGGGGGGCGGCCGCGACTCGCCCAGGATAGCGCAGCTTTGATGAGCAAAGCAGCCTCGCACGGCGTCCTTATGAGCACTTGAAGCCACCTCTGCATATCGTAACCACCCCGCGAATGTCTCCGGACCAAAGGCTATTGATAGGCTTCATCTTCCAAAATCGCATATAGCAAATGATCCTGCCAGACTCCGTTTATGCGCAGATAGCGCCGGGCAATCCCTTCTTTCCTAAATCCGGTCTTTTCGAGCAGCCGTATCGATGCCGTATTGCTCGGCAGACAGGCCGCTTCCAGGCGATGAAGCCTTAAGGTTTCAAAAACGAACGGGATTATGGCGCGAACACCCCTTGTCATATAGCCTTGCCTTACATAGGGGGCGCCAACCCAATAGCCGAGCGAACACGATTGCGTGACTCCTCTTCGGACATTGCTCAGGGTCAATCCTCCGATCAGATCGCCATCTTCGTCGCAAAACAGGAAGAACGCATAGCCTGTATCTTCTCGCATATCCTTCAAATAATACCGGATCCGCCGCCGAAAGGATGAGCGGGAAAGCTCGTCCCATGACCAGGCCGGTTCCCAAGGCATCAGGAAGTCCCGGCTATCGTTTCGCAATTCCGCCCACGCTTCATAATCGAGGGATTGCGGCGGCCTCAATGTGATGCCATCGCCTTGTAAGAACAGTCCGGCTTCCGTTGCCGAATTGGATCTCAGAAAGGCCATGATCTCTCCTGCGTTCCCAATAGCGTCCGATAGTCGGACTAGTGGAATCTTTCCGCTAGTTTGTCATAACTTTCAAGCGATCCAAGCGGCCCGACGCCGGAAAAAGTCGGCGACGACCCTGAAATCAACCGACCGACCAATTGCGTTATAGATTGGCAATCCACGCTCTCCACCCTGTCGATCAGTTCCTTGACGGTGAGCGGGCGGTCGAATGCCAGCATTTGCCGGGCCAGTTGCTCGGCTCGAGCGCCGGAACTCTCCAGACCCATAAGGAGACCCGCCTTCAACTGTGCCTTGGCGCGGGAAATCTCGGCGGCCTGCGGACCCTTGTCCGCCATTTTGATGAGCTCGCTTGTCACGATATCCATCAACTCCGCAACCTGCTCCGGGCCGGTCGCCGCGTGAATGCCGAAAAGGCCCGTGTCGGCGAGTCCCCAGCTGAAGGAATATATAGAATAACAAAGGCCGCGTCGCTCACGAACTTCCTGGAACAGCCGCGAAGACATGCCACCGCCGAATATTCCTGAAAATACCTGAGATGTATAAAAGTCCTGTTCGAGATAAGGCAGCCCTTCAAATGCGAGAATAATATGGCTTTGCTCGAAATGTCTGTCCGAAGTTCTAATACCACCTCGATATTGCGCAATTTCCGACTTTTTTCGCGCGGCACCGTTCAAGGAGGAAAAGAGCCGGTCCGCCAGATCGACGATCGTGTCGTGCTCCACCGCACCGGCCGCGCTTACAACTATGCCATCAGCATTGTAATGGGTTTGTAAGTAATTTCGAAGCTCCGCCGGGCCGATTAACGAGACACTCTCCATGGTGCCGAGGATCGTCCGCCCAAGCGCCTGCGCCGGAAATGCCGCTTCCTGGGCGAGATCATAGACAACCTCGTCCGGACTGTCCTGGGAAGCCGCAATTTCCTGGAGTATGACCTCGCGTTCCCGGCCCATCTCGACTTCATCAAAAACGGAGTTCTGCAAAATATCGCTCAAGATCGATAGTGCAAGCCCCACATCTTCCTTGAGAATCCGGGCGTAATAGGCCGTCGTCTCCAGGCTCGTTGCGGCGTTGAGTTCTCCGCCAACCGACTCGATTTCCTCAGCAATCTGCCGCGCCGTGCGGCTTGGCGTTCCCTTAAACGCCATGTGCTCCAGGAAGTGTGAGATGCCGTGCTCTTCGGGGCCTTCCGAACGGGTCCCGGCATGAACCCAAAGCCCCAGCGATACGGTTTCGAGTTCAGGCATCCGGTGGGTCACGACGCGCAGCCCATTGTCCAATCGAGCAGTCTCGACGCTCATAAGCAATGTTCCCTGGCAGGCGGGAATGCTCTTCGATAAATCGCGCAACCGCCGCATATTCATTT
>CAYWBS010000698.1:0-2149 GCA_964456215.1 uncultured Hyphomicrobiaceae bacterium | reverse complement strand
GTGGTCGCGATAAAGAGACGGCGTCCCTTGTTGTGTTCCCGGGTGATGGCGGCAAGCATGTCCCGATCGACATATTTGGCGATCAATCTGGCGAAGGGACGGTTATCCGTCACGGCCTGGCCTCCGAGCAGCCCAAGAACCGGGCGCTTGCGCAAGAGGTCCGAGGTTTCGTATTTGGTGAATATTTCCGTCAGGCGTGAATCGTAGGATGGGCCGAGAAACGCGAAGGGCGCGATGAGCGCGCCGGTGCTCACACCGGAGACGATATTGAAATTCGGGCGGTTTCCGTGTTCGCTCCAGCCCACGAGAAGGCCGGCGCCAAAGGCGCCATTGCTGCCGCCGCCCGAGAGCGCCAGAAAATTGAGAGCGAGCCGCCCCGGATTACGTCCGCCCGGTTCGGTCTTTTCTCGATGGGCCTTCGCTTGATGGAGGGCGGTTTGCGCCATCTGAGCGAGATCCCTCGGCGCCGTGTCGCCCCAATAGCGAACGCCGGGAAGATTCGCGACCTCGGCCTTTTCGACAAGTGCCATGGGCACCGGTTCGCGGTCATATCGCGCGGCACAGCCAGCGACAAGCAGCGCCAACGCGGATACCAAACTCAGCCGGTGCACAACGCGTCTCCCAACGGAACCGGGCAGGGACCGCGACGACACTCGATCCCAATATGAGGGAGAAAGTGCCACGAGACGGGGCAAGGGTCTACGGCGATGCGCGTGAACATGTGCGATTTCTTCCCCAGGTGTGCCCATTTGGCAGGGATCCAGCGTGTTCACATCCCGTTCCGCAAGTCGAATTTCGGTGGCCCGCGCCTTGCCGGTCCGTCACTGATCAGTTAGAACCCAGCCCACACTTATCGCAACGGGCAACCATTTCCTCCCATGGCAAAAAGACAAAAGCAGATCCGCCCCAAGGCGCGATTGCCGAAGGGGCTACAGGATATTGGGGCCGGCGAAATCCGGTCGATGAACCGCATGCTGGAGACGATTCGCGGCGTTTTCGAGTCCTATGGCTTTGAGCCGCTGGAAACGCCGGCATTTGAATATTCCGACGCGCTCGGCAAATTCCTGCCCGATCAGGACCGGCCCAATGAAGGCGTGTTCTCTTTCGAGGATGAGGATGGGCAATGGCTGTCGCTGCGCTATGACCTGACGGCGCCGCTGGCGCGCTACGTGGCGGAAAATTTCGACGCCCTGGCGAAACCGTTCCGGCGCTATCAGACCGGCCCCGTCTGGCGCAACGAGAAGCCGGGTCCCGGCCGCTTCCGGCAGTTCACGCAGTTCGACGCCGACACCGTCGGAACGGAGAGCGTCGCGGCGGATGCGGAGATGTGCATGCTTGCCGCCGACACGATGGAGGCGCTGGGCATCCCGCGCGGCGAATATGTGATCAAGGTCAATAGCCGCAAGGTGCTGGATGGCCTGATTGCAAAGATGGGAATCGATCCATCCAGCACTGCTGACTCAGGTACGCGTCTGACGATACAACGCGCAATCGACAAATTGGATCGACTAGGTTGGACAGGCGTAGAACAATTACTTGGCAAGGGGCGCAAGGATGAGAGCGGCGATTTCACGCCGGGTGCCGGCCTCCCAGACAATGCGATTTACACTTTGAAGGCTTGCATCGACGGTGGATTACACATCGATGTCCCAATTATACAAGATCCTGCTCGACCAATGAGCGATATGCAAACTACGTACAAAAACACGTTTGTCGATACGCTCTACGGCCTCAACCAGTGGTACGGCTTAATTGGCGAATCCAACAGTGGCAAACAAGGCTTGGACGAGCTTGTGAAGATTATCCGGCTCTGTGAGGCAGCGGGCTACGGCTCTCGGCGCATTGTGGTCGACCCCTCGGTTGTCCGCGGCCTCGACTATTATACCGGGCCTGTCTTCGAAGCCGAACTGACCTTTCAAGTCGAGGACGACGATGGCCGTCCGGTCCGCTTCGGCTCGGTCGGTGGCGGCGGGCGCTATGACGGTCTTGTCGAGCGCTTCAAGGGGACCAAGGTTCCGGCGACGGGGTTCTCCATAGGTGTGTCACGGCTGCATACGGCGCTGCGCCATCTCGGCAAGCTTGCGGAAAGCGCCAGTGAAGGGCCGGTCATTGTCCTGGTCATGGATCGCGAGCGGCTGGCGGACTATCA
>CAYWBS010000697.1:0-2154 GCA_964456215.1 uncultured Hyphomicrobiaceae bacterium | reverse complement strand
CGGAAACGATGCCGAAGGCCGGCAGGGCGACGATATAAACTTCCGGATGTCCGAAGAACCAGAAAAGATGCTGGAACAAAATCGGGCTGCCGCCGCCATACAGCAATTGCTGGCCCTGTTCGACGATCGCGGGCATGAAGAAACTCGTCCCGAGCAACCTGTCCAGCAGCAGCATGACCGCGCCGACAAAGAGAGCCGGAAAGGCCAGCAGCGCCAGAATGGTGGCGACGAAAATGCCCCAAACCGTCAACGGCATGCGCATCAGCGTCATGCCGCGGGTCCGCGCTTGCAGCACGGTTGTGACATAGTTCAGTCCGCCCATCGTAAAGCCGATGATGAACAGGGCCAAGGAAACGAGCATCAAGACAATGCCGCCGCCTGTACCGCCCGGCGTTCCGGAAAGAATGGATTGTGGCGGATAGAGCGTCCAGCCGGCGCCGGTGGCACCGCCGGAAACGAAAAAGCTTGCGATCAGGACCAGAACCGCGAGCAAATAAACCCAGTAGCTGATCATGTTCACGTAGGGAAAGATTATGTCCCGCGCGCCAACCATCAGCGGGATGAGATAATTGCCGAATCCGCCAAGGAACAGTGCCGTCAGCAGATAGATGACCATGATCATGCCGTGCGCAGTGATAAACTGGTAATAGTTGTGGGCGTCGATGAGCGCGAATGTGTCCGGGAAACCCAGCTGCAGGCGCATCAACCAGGACAACACCAGCCCCACCAAACCGATCGCGAGCGCAGTCGCCGAATACTGGATGGCAATGACCTTCGCGTCCTGGCAAAATACGTATTTCGTTATCCAGCTTTTCGCATGGTAGAGTTCTTGGTCCTCGACTTCCGCAGGTGGGATATAGTCGACAGAGCTTCGTGTAATATCGGTCATCAGAAAACCCTCTTCGCGTTTCCTTGATCAGTTGTCCTGGCTGAATCGGCCGTTAGTCCGCGGACACGGTTGCTGTTGGGTTCGTTCGTTCTTGATTCCAATCCAGCTTGGTCAATTTCCGCTCATTTTTCCCGCTTTCGGTCTGAGCCAGCGACTTCGCAAATGTCTGCTGCTTTTGCAGCCATGCGTTGTAGTCATTTTCATTTTCGACAATGACTATACCACGCATCTGATGATGGCCAACGCCACATAATTCGGCGCACAGGATCTCAAATTTTCCCACTCTGGTCGGCGTGAACCAGAAATAGGTAACAATCCCCGGCACCATATCCATCTTGGCGCGGAAGTGCGGCACGTAAAAATCGTGCAATACGTCGATGGAGCGAAGCAGCACTTTGACCGGCTTGCCGAGCGGAAGGTGCAGGTCGTCGGCTTGCACCAAGACGTCGTCCTTGCCCTTGGGATCGTCGGGATTTATTCCGAACGGGTTATCGCCGCTGATATGTTTTATATCGGTCTTGCCGAGCACGCCATCCTGACCCGGCATACGGAAACTCCATTGCCATTGCTGGCCGACGGCTTCGATTTCCGCGGCCCCTTCCGGGACCGTGATGAACTGTTGCCAGGCAATCAGGCCGGGAGCGAGCATGACGGCAACGCCTACGGCTGTTGCGATACTCAGCCACCATTCGAGTTTCTTGTTTTCCGGCTCGTACTCGGCTTTCCGTCCTTCCACATGCCGATAACGGTAGACGCAATAGCCGACGAAACCGACGATGGCGACGAAAGCGACGCCCGTCACCCAAAATGTGATGATAATCGTGGTGTCGATGAAGCTCCAATTGGACGCGATCGGCGTCCACCACCATGGGCTGAGAATATGAAAGAGGACGGAACCGACGGCGACAAGAACCACTGCGATCGCGACAACCATTCTTTGTTCTTCCCTAGCTCGGTGCGTTCCCAAAAAGAGCGCAATGGATTCTGTCTTTTTTTCTGTCTTTTTTTGAGGACAAGGTTTTAGAGGAACTGCCTTGCCGCGTCCAGGCTTGATCTTTCAACAATAATTCCGCCCGCCTCAAGCCTGTCCCATCCTAATGGATTTTTCCCACATGTCGCAATCGGCCATCCAATGGGGTGCGACAATTTGACCGAATAAACTTGATCCAGATCATTGAATTTATTTGCAATACCCTTGCCGCGGCGCCGGCCGCATCAATATGCGGAAGGCGAGCAGAGCGGGTCGGCACGCGTATAAAGGTCTA
>CAYWBS010000696.1:0-2167 GCA_964456215.1 uncultured Hyphomicrobiaceae bacterium | reverse complement strand
GAGAACTCGATCGACGTCTTGGTCAGAAATCCGACCGCCAGGGTAAAAAAGACAAGCGACCAGACCCATGCCGAGGCGCTGAAGCTGCATCGGCTCCCGGCTGATCCGTGCGCGGTCATAGACATTGAAGGAAAGGAAGATGAAGGGCGCGGCGATCGCGACGAAGAGAAAGGCCTCAAGATATTCGTTTCTCGGCACGAAACTACCGAAGCGCAGATAGTGCGCGACCAGCCCTGCGCCGGCGATCACAACCGCATCAATGCAGCGCAGCAGCCATACGACGACAGGCCAAGAAACGGCCTTTCTTTCATCGATTTGGTGTTTGGGTTGTGTCACGTCGAAGGTCTCGCGCAATTGCCGACCGATACTGAAGATGACGCATCCAAGAGAATCATAAACTTAGAAGCAATACTTAACGTAGACTTGTCAAATACTAACGTTTCGGACGTTGTTGAAAAATATTTCCGTGCATTACGAGCTCGAACACCAATGCCAAGCCCAGGAAAACTGAGGCTTTCATTCAAATCTGCGAGAGGTCTGGGAACAATCGCGAAACCGGTGAAAACTTTTCTTAACCATCCCGAGAAATTTCTGTATTAGTATACACAAGGAGAGGATCGGCAAATATGAAGATAGGTTTCGGATCAGCCACGCGGTTGCAGGACCTCCCAAGGTCAGCATCGCATGGCACAACTGGGGCCTCGCGTCGCTGGCCACGTATGGTGAGCGTAGCGTTCGTGATCGCCTTCAATGTGCTTGCTTGGGGTGCGGTCGCATATTTGGTGGTCGCCGCGCTTTAAGTATCCATTGCCCGACATTTGTAGGGCCGCACTCGACCTATGTCACACGTCCTTTCGGGCGGGCGCTTATGCTTCCGCGAAAATGAAACTGCGTTCTCTTTCCGAAAGTACGATGCAGGTTAGTCGACCGCTGGCGTAAGCGGCGGTATCGATGCCAATTCGGTTCTCGCAGACCTGTGGCTCCCACTCGATCGAGTGGCCGTGAACAACCATTTTCCCGTGCCATTCGGTCGAGCTCAAAAACGGCTCCCGTATCCAGATTAGGTCGCGCTCTTCTTGATCGGCGAGCGGCCTGCCGGGGCGGACGCCGGCATGGACGAAATAATAATCGCCTTCGACGTGCCGTATTGAGAGCGTTTGAAGAAATGTCAGATGCTCAGGCGGCAGCTTTTTGAGCAAATCTTCCTGAATTAAGCCGAAATCGGGCCGGCCTCCGCCGCCCTGCATATCGACGCCGTAGCTGAGCAATGTTGCGTTGCCGCCGATCGGCATCCATTTGGGCCCGACGCTGCTGTCTTCCAGAAAGTCAAGTAACATGGCCTCGTGATTGCCCTTGAGATGGACGCACTCGAAGTCGCCCAGCGGCTGGCCGGCCAGAATGTCGAGCACGCCGCGGGATTCGAGTCCGCGGTCGATATAGTCGCCCAGATAAATGATCAGATTGCGTGGTGCCCGAGCATGCGCGGCGTCTTCGCGGATACGTTCGTGCAGCTTCTCGAGAAGATCGAGGCGGCCATGAATGTCGCCAATTGCATACATACGTGTGTCGGTTGGGGCGCTAATCTCGACCGGCCACTTTGGTCGCGATTGACGTTGGTTCTTAAAGAATTTGAACAGCCCGACCATCAGCCTGATTGTTCGCACAACGCCGGCGGGGGCTCAACCTTCCATGTGAACCGCATGCCCGATGTGAACACTTCAACAAGTGTTTGGTCTCTTCTCCAGGTCGGCGGATTGCCGCGCTCGCGCCGTATCGGGCACGGAATGGAGCGAACGTGGCGCAGAATATGATCTGTGATGACTGCGTCGATTGTCCCTGGAACTTTGGCTTTAAATTCCGCGGTGCTGACGCAATCTAAGTCGAGAGACGCCGCCAATTTGTCGTTGGGGCGGTTGCCAAAGCTGGCCGTGCTGCCCAACAAACGTCTTATGGAGAATTCCCAATGTCGCGTTGCCTCGTGACAATTGCTGTGCTCGCCACTTCATTCTGGCAAGTGTCCACACTAGCAGAAACCAGGACATTGAATGGCGCTGGAGCGAAGGGCAACACCGTGCTTCGCTGTCAGGGTGCACCGCGTTGCCGGCCGAGCTTTATTGCGCGGCTGAAAAACGCACCCTTCCCAATCGGTAAGAACGATGACGGTAGC